>NZ_JAKFEF010000069.1:0-122709 GCF_036675785.1 Aromatoleum sp. | reverse complement strand
CTGGCGGGCATGAAGGACTCGAAGGTCATCGTCGCGATCAACAAGGACCCGGAAGCGCCGATCTTCCAGGTCGCCGACTACGGGCTGGTCGGGGATCTGTTCGAGGTCGTGCCGGAACTGACGCAGAAGGCCTGAGCGCGCCCGGAGAACTTCCGGTCGGGGCGCCGAAAGTTCTGCTTCCCCCTTCTTTCCACCTCTGGCCGAATTCGGCTTCCCGGTGCCATGCCGGGAGGCCGATCGCCGAATTTGCCGCGCGGATCGGCGACGCAGCGACGTTTCCGGGATGGCTCATTCCTTGTCCTGATAGGTCGACGGCGTCACCCCCGCATGAGCGAGGAATTCCCGCAGCATCTTGATGTCCTGCCGCGAGCAAGTGCTGCCGTGATGCGGGTAATGCAGGAATCCTTCGGCCTTGTCGAGCACGACGCGGAAGCGGGCGCCGTGGGACGGTTCGATCGTCGCGCCGAGGTGATGCAGCAACGACTCGATCTCGCGCCAGTGAATGTTGTTGCCGATCGGATCCTGGAAGATCGTCCGTAGTAGATGCGCGTGCTTGTGACTCATTGCGGTCCTCGTCCAATGATCGATCCCGAACGGAGCCGGAGGCGGAGCGGGATCCGGGTGAACGCGGCATCCGCGCCGGCATTTTTCGAATGTTCCGGGCGGGAGACGGTAAGAATCGCTGCCTCGACTAGTGTAACGCCGCGGCCCGGATCGATTTTGTCCTGAATGCGCGCAAGCGCGCCTGAACGGCCGCTTCGACGGTCAAACCGGTCGCCCGCAGCAGCACGCATGCCATGGCCGGGCATGTGCCTTGCCCGATCTTTCTTCTTCCGGCAGAGAGGGGAAAGTCATGGCAGACCGGGCGCTGGTGCACCTCTACAGCCTGCGCGCGTCGATGGATGCGGTCATCCGCTATCTCGCGACCGTCGATCCGGAGGCGGAACGGCGCGCACGGGCCCGCTACGCCTGTTTCGATCATGTCGGCGAAGCGAAGCACTTCGACGCCGTCATATTTCGACGAGACGCGGGCGCTGGTGCCGCTGGATCCGTCGAATCCGTGGAAGCACAGCGACCTGCCGGAGGAGATGGAGACTTATCCGAGCGGGATTTGACGGAACAGGAACGGGGCGCGGCCGATGCGCCCCGCAATACGTCGCACGCGACGGCGAATCGAAGGGTTTGATGGAGGAGTTATGGCAACGTCGGCGGACAAGTCATCGAGCGCGGGACGGACGGCCGAGATTCCCGCCGGGTCGGTGCGGCTCTCGGGCGAGTTGACGATTCCGGCCGAGGCGCTCGGGGTCGTCCTCTTCGCGCACGGCAGCGGCAGCAGCCGCCACAGCCCGCGCAATCGTTACGTCGCACGCACCCTTTGCGACGCGAAGATCGGGACGTTGTTGTTCGATCTGCTGAGCCTCGACGAAGAGGCGGTCGACGCCTCGACTGGCCAATTGCGGTTCGACATCGGTCTTCTCGCGGAGCGACTCGAGCAAGCGACGCACTGGTTGCGGCGCCAGCCGCATGTCGGCGCTCTGCCGGTCGGCTATTTCGGCGCGAGTACCGGCGGTGCCGCCGCTGTGGTCGCCGCGGCGGCACTCGGTGACGAGGTGAGAGCGGTGGTGTCGCGCGGCGGCCGGCCGGATCTTGCCGGGGAGGCGCTTGGCGAAGTGCGAGCGGCGACGCTGCTCCTCGTCGGGGGATTCGACGGTCCGGTCATCCGGATGAATCAGGAGGCGTTCGCCCGACTTTCCTGCACGAAGGAACTGACGATCATCCCGAACGCGACCCATCTGTTCGAGGAGCCGGGGACGCTCGAAGCGGTCGCACAGCACGCGGCCGCGTGGTTCAGGCGCCATCTGCCGCAGCACGCGTAAGAGGAGAAAAGCATGCAAGGCCGCTATTCCGACCGGCGCGAGGCGGGGCGACTGCTCGCCGACCGCCTTGGGCGGTTCGCGGGGCGCGAGGACGTCCTCGTGCGGGCCCTTCCGAGAGGGGGCGTTCCAGTGGCTTTCGAGGTCG
The DNA here is from genome assembly GCF_036675785.1 of Aromatoleum sp. Classification (NCBI taxonomy): domain Bacteria; kingdom Pseudomonadati; phylum Pseudomonadota; class Betaproteobacteria; order Rhodocyclales; family Rhodocyclaceae; genus Aromatoleum; species Aromatoleum sp. The sequence continues at coordinate 120,687 of NZ_JAKFEF010000069.1, read as the reverse complement.
CCCGGCGCCTCGATGCGCCGCTCGATGTCTTCATCGTGCGCAAGCTCGGCGTGCCATGGCACAGCGAATTAGCGATGGGCGCGATCGCGAACGGCGGAGTTCGCGTGCTGAATGACGATCTTGTCGCACGCCTGGACCTTGCCGGCCGATATCGATAGCGTCGCGGCGGCCGAATTGCAGGAATTGGAGCGCCGTGTCGCGACGTATCGCGGCAATCGGCCGCCGCTCGACGTCGCGGGCAAGACGATTATCGTCGTGGATGATGGGCTTGCGACGGGCGCCATGATGCGCGCGGCATTGATCGCTCTGCGCCGTTCGGGTCCGGCCCGGCTCGTGGTTGCCGTCCCGGTCGGTGCTCCCGACAGTTGCCGTCGGATCGAGGACGACGCCGACGAAGTCGTGTGTCTCGCGAGGCCGGATCCGTTTCAGGCGGTCGGCCTGTGGTACCGGGATTTTCCGCAGACCAGCGACGATGAAGTGCGCGATCTTCTCGACAAGGCCGAATCTTTCGGGCGCAGGGCCTGATGGAGGCAAGACGCCGACGTCCCTCGGGGTCCGGACGCCGCGCCGTATCGGGCAGCGCGCGGCCTTCTTCGGCGCGCCGGTCCGACTCGAAGTCAGCGGGAGCCTGGGCCCAAGCACCGCATTGGAAGGAATTGGCACGGACATGAAAGTTTTACAGGCGGCGGGCGAATCGCCGCGAGGCTCCCCCCGAGAGCCGGCAAGCCATCACGCGGAATGTTTTTTGCCCGTTTGAAGCTCCATGTCGTCTTCAACTTGTATGCGCGGCTGGCAATGCGGAAAGCACGGCGAAGCGGGCGAGCAGATTCCGACTGAACGCAGCCGCTGAACGATATGCGTGGCGGGCGAGTCGGCAGGAGGTGTGTGATGAGAAGCAGCGAGAACCGGATCCTGGCAGTTGCGAGGGCTTTCAGCGTCGGATTGCTCGCGATGTATCTGTTCGATCCCGATGTCGGCAGAAGGCGGCGTTCCTTGCTCGCGGACAAGATGAGGAAGACACGGCGGCGCATGGCGGATCTTGCCGAGGTCGCCTCCCGGGACGCGACGAATCGCGGCCGGGGCCTGCGGGCGGCGATGAGTGCCCGGCTCGCCCGTGAAGAGTACGTGTCGCCGCGCACTGTCGAGGAGCGCATGCGGGCACGACTCGGGCGCGCCACGTCGAACCCGGGCGCGCTCCAGGTGCGGGCCCAGGACGACGGGACTGTCGTTCTTGCCGGCCCGGTTCTGGCAAGCGAAGTAGGACATGTGATGACGGCGGCGTGGTCCGTGCGCGGCGTGAAGGGCGTGGATAACCGGTTGGACGTTCACGAGCAGCCGGGAAACATCTCGGCGCTGCAAGGCGCCCGGCAGTCCGATGGGGCGAAGGGCCGCGAGATGACCGAGAACTGGCCGCCGTCGGTGCGCGTCCTCGCCGGCGCCGCCGGTGCTGCCCTGGCCGTGACGAGCCTGTTCCGCCGCGGTCCGGTGAGCCTCGTCGGACCGGTGCTGGGCGGCGCGCTGTTGCTGCGTTCGGCTGCAAACAAGAGCCTCAGGGAAACGGCGGGGTTTTCGCGGAGGAAGAGCGTGCACATCGACAAAGAGATATTCATCGCCGCGCCTCCCGAGCGGGTGTTCGACTTCTGGCGCCATCAGGAGAACTTTCCGCAGTTCATGCGCAATGTCCAGGAGGTGCAGCCCGCGGGCGAGGACCGTTGGCACTGGAAAGTGGCCGGACCGCTCGGGCCCGTCGAATGGGATGCCAGGATCGTCGAACGCGAGGAAAACCGTCGACTCGCGTGGCACACGCTGCCCGGCACGCCGGTGGAAAGCGAGGGGCGGATCGACTTCGAGCCCGAGGGCGAGGGAACTCGCCTGCGCGTCTCGATGGGCTACACGCCCGTCGCGGGCGCACTCGGCCATGCCGCCGCACGACTTTTCGGCAGGGACGCCAAGAGCGAGATGGACGAGGATCTGATGCGGGTGAAATCCTATCTCGAGACCGGGATCGCGGCGCGCGATGCGGCGGGCGGAGTGCAGCGAGGCCCGGCGGACGACTCCCGCCGGTTGCACTGACGACGCAACTGTTCGCGCCCGCGGAACTCTGCGGACTGCGGCGCCTCATAGTGCAGTTCTGTTCGATGAGTCGCTTGCGCCTTTCCCCCGGCCGGGGCTGCCCGGTCGGGGTAGAGAGAAATATTTCGGCGCTCCCGGAACTCTCGCGCGTTCACCCCGCTCGTATTATGGTACCGTTTGCGGCGGCTTGAATTTGCAGCAGCCAGTCGCCAGATTGGTAACGTCTCACAGGGGGCCGACTTGGCTTCGACGTGGGTCGCGAAGCAGTGCAGTGCATACCGAGGACCAGTGACCTCGTAAATCCATCTGGAAATCAACAAACGCCAACGACGAGCGTTTCGCTCTCGCCGCTTAATCCCGGCGGGCGCTGCACCGGCAGGTCTCTGGGCCGGGTGGTCTCAGCGTAAGCTGAGCCGCTGCAGTGTCATTTACAGAGACTCGCTAGTTGCGCCGGGTTACTTGGCGCAACGGCTAAAACCAAGGTAACTCGCCGCTGGTCGGCCTGCCGTTCGGCTAAGCCAGTAGCTAAATTCAAATAGAGCGGCTAAGTATGTAGATCTGTCTGTAGAGGGCTTGCGGACGGGGGTTCGATTCCCCCCGGCTCCACCAACACCCGAAACCCCCGACCGTTATGTTCGGGGGTTTTCTTTTTCGGCATCCGGGCGAATTCGCTCGCTCGAAGTGAGGGCAGCGAGGACGGCGTGCCTGCTCCGAGGCGCCCGAGTCTTCACCGGGGCGCGATCGTCCTTTCTTACGATTATCCTCGCCGCAGGACTCCGCGGTGCTCGTGCCTGTGAAATGAACCGTTCAAGCCGGGCGCTTCACGTGGACGAGATAATTGACGTCCGTGTCCCGCCCGAGCGAGTAGGTCTGCGTCAGCGGGTTGTAGCTCATGCCGAGAAGTTCGACGATGTCGAGTCCCGACGAGCGGCAATAACGCGAAAGCTCGGACGGCTTGATGAATTTAGCATAATCGTGTGTGCCGCGCGGCAACAGCTTGAGGACATACTCCGCGCCGAGAACTGCAAGCAGATATGCTTTCAGATTCCGGTTGATCGTCGAAAAGAAGACGTCACCGCCAGGCTTCACTAATCGGGCACAAGCCGCCACCGTGCTCGCCGGGTCGGGCACGTGCTCGAGCATTTCCATGCATGTGACGATGTCGAAAGTCCCCGGTTGCTCGGATGCGAATTGCTCCGCGCTCGTGAGCCGGTAATCGACCTTTTGTCCGCTTTCGAACAAATGCAGGCGAGCGACGCCAAGTGCCTTTTCGGAAAGGTCGATTCCGCATATGGATGCGCCGAGGGAAGCCATGCTCTCAGCGAGGATTCCGCCGCCGCAGCCCACGTCGAGCACGCGTTTTCCGCTCAATCCCGCGCACCGATCGATCCATCCCAGGCGCAGCGGATTGATTTCGTGGAGCGGTTTGAATTCCGAAGCGGGGTCCCACCAGCGATGAGCGAGATCACTGAATTTCTGCAATTCGATCGGATCTGCATTCGTCTTCGTCAATTTGAAATCCTCGTGATTTATCGGTCTGAGACCGTCACCCACATCCGACGTTCGGCCCGCTAAATGAAAAAGCCCTGCCTAAGCAGGGCCTTCCGACAGCAAGCGCGCGAAGAATTAGCGCGTGCCGATCACTTCAACTTCGACGCGACGATCCGGCTGCAGGCATTCGATCAGAGCCTTGCGACCCAGTTTGTTGGAGCAGTTGTTGCCGGTAACCGGCTGACGCTCACCCTTGCCTTCGGTGTAAATGCGGTTGGCTTCGATGCCCTTGCCCACGAGGTAGGTCTTCACCGCATTGGCGCGACGCTCGGACAGTTTCTGGTTGTAGGCGTCGGAGCCGAGGCGGTCGGTATGGCCGACGGCGAGAATGACTTCGAGCTTCACATTCTTGGCTTGGGCAGCCAGCTCATCGAGCTTGGTGCGGCCTTCCGGCTTCAGCACCGCCTTGTCGAAATCGAACAGCGCGTCGGCAGACAGTTTCACCTTCTCGGCGGTCGGACGCGGCGCAGCGGCCGGAGCCGGGGCGGGGGCCGGAGCCGGCGCAGCCGCGAGGACGCACTTGTCCTTCGGAACGATGTCGCTGTCGCACTCGCAACCCGCGGGGAATTGACCGGCCATCGCCGTGCCCGCTGCGGCCGGGCTCCACGAACCCGTTCTCCAGCACAGGCCGGTGCCGCTGCGGGCAACCGTGTTGCGGGAATCGATCATGTACGGCGTCTCACCCTTGCCATCGACCACGACGTCCTTGGTCTGGGCGAACGCGGCGGGGGCGGAAAGGCCGATCGAGGCAATTGCGGCCAGTGCGAACATCTGCTTCTTGGTCTGTTTGATCATGATTTCCTCGTCGATGGGCAGGAGGATGAGTAGGGCGACTGTTTATAACCGGGCGGATGAATTCTTCCATACTCGCCAAGACTAAGAGCCAAACATATCCAGTTCAGCTACTGAGCCTAGTTTGCCACACGGCTGCAAACGCGAGCAATTCAGCGTTGTTTAATTGCAACACCGATAGTCCTTTATTTACGCGGATTTCGCCGCTTACCCACACATGCGACACATGTTCGCGGCCGGTGACATAGGCGAGGTGGGAGGCCGGATCGAAGCAGGGACGGGTCTCGATGCGGTCGAGCGCGATCGCACAAAGGTCGGCCTCTTTGCCAGCAATTATCGAGCCTATGCGGTCGCCGAGACCCAGCGCGCGAGCGGGATTCAGCGTCGCCATGCGAATTGCGGTGTGAGCCGGGATGGCCGTGGCATCGAGAGTCGAAACCTTCGCCAGCAGGCTCGCCTGACGCATTTCCTGGAGCATGTCGAGGCGGTTGTTGCTCGCGGCCCCGTCGGTGCCGAGGCCGACGTTGATCCCGGCGTCGAGCAGTCGGGTGACCGGCGCGATGCCGCTCGCGAGTTTCATGTTCGACGTCGGGCAATGGGCGATGCTGGCGTTGCTGCGGCCGAGGATGTCGATGTCCGAGGCGTCGAGGTGGACAGCATGAACGCCGATGACGTTGGCGCCGAGCAGGCCGAGTTTCGCGAGTCGCTCGATCGGCCGCATGCCATGCTGCGTTACCGACTCGGCGACCTCCTGCGCGGTTTCGTGAATATGGATGTGGATGCCGGCGTCGAGTTCGGCTGCGAGGGTCGCGATGCGCGTGAGCGTCGCGTCCGATACGGTGTAAGGGGCGTGCGGGGCGAACGAAAACCCGATCCGCGCATCGTCGCGCCATTTGTCGCGTTCCGCGAGACCCTTCCGAAGATAGTCGTCGGCGTCGCTCGCGTATGGCGTCGGGAAATCGAGCACGGTCACGCCGACGACCGCGCGCATTCCCGCGCGTGAAAATGCTTCCGCGGCCGCTCCCGGGTAGAAATACATCTCGTTGCATGTGGTGATTCCGCCGCGAAGCATCTCGGCCGCGGCGAGCAGAGTGCCGTCGCGCACGAAGTCCGGCGACATGTGCTTCACCTCGGCGGGCCAGATCGCTTCCTCTAGCCAGCGCATCAGCGGCAGGTCGTCGGCGATGCCGCGCATCAGGCTCATCGCGGAGTGCGCGTGAAGATTGACCAGCCCGGGCATCAGGATGTGCTCGGGCAGTTCGACCGTTTCCGCCGGACGAAAACGCGAGCGCGCATCGTCGCGCGGCACAACGGCGACGATGCGCCCTGCGCGCACGGCGACGGCGTGATGCTCGAGTACGGTTTCGGCCGGCTCGACGGGGATGATCCAGCGCGCGTTGATCAGCAGGTCGATTGATTCGCTCAAGCTATTCACTCCGAAATTTCCAGAAGCGGGGACGGGGCCGAAAGACGGGTGGAAGCATAGCGTGACCGCTTCGGCGGCGCGAACGCGGGCCGCGACGCCGGGACTCCGGTCGGGAACGGTCCGGTGTCGCCGGCGTGGTAACATTCCATGCTTTTGATCAAGCGGTTTTTGCCGCTGCGGCTAAATGACCCCGTTCGCAAAGGAAACGTTGCCGATCAGTCTCGAAGACGAGATGCGGCACTCCTATCTGGATTACGCGATGAGCGTGATCGTCGGGCGCGCGCTGCCCGATGCACGCGATGGCCTCAAACCGGTCCACCGGCGTGTGCTGTTCGCCATGCACGAACTGTCGAACGACTGGAACAAGGCCTACAAGAAGTCCGCGCGTATCGTCGGCGACGTCATCGGCAAATACCACCCCCACGGCGACTCCGCGGTCTATGACACGATCGTCCGCATGGCGCAGAACTTCTCGCTGCGCTACATGCTCGTCGACGGTCAGGGCAACTTCGGTTCGGTCGACGGCGACAGCGCCGCGGCGATGCGTTACACCGAAATCCGCATGGCGCGGATCGGCCACGAACTTCTGGCCGACATCGACAAGGAAACGGTCGACTTCGGGCCGAACTACGACGGCTCCGAGAAAGAGCCGCTGATCCTGCCGGCGAAAATTCCGAACCTGCTGATTAACGGCTCGTCGGGCATCGCCGTCGGGATGGCGACCAACATTCCGCCGCACAACCTCGGCGAAGTCGTCGAGGCCTGTCTCAAGGTTCTCGAAAATCCGGACGTCGACATCGAGGAGCTGATCGCGATCGTCAAGGCACCGGATTTCCCGACGGCGGCGCTGATTTACGGCTTGTCCGGCGTGCACGAGGGTTACCGCACCGGCCGCGGCCGTGTCGTCATGCGCGCGCGCACCCACTTCGAGGACCTCGAAAAGGGCAACCGCCAGGCGATCATCGTCGACGAACTGCCGTACCAGGTGAACAAGCGCACGCTGCTCGAGCGCATCGCCGAGCTCGTGAACGAGAAGAAGATCGAAGGCATCAGCGAGATCCGCGACGAGTCCGACAAGTCCGGGATGCGCGTCGTCATCGAGCTCAAGCGCAACGAAGTGCCGGAAGTGGTGCTGAACAACCTGTTCAAACAGACGCAGTTGCAGGACACGTTCGGCATGAACATGGTCGCGCTGGTCGACGGCAAGCCGCGCACGCTGAACCTCAAGCAGATGCTCGACTGCTTCCTGTCGCATCGGCGCGAAGTGATCACGCGGCGCACCGTGTTCGAGCTGCGCAAGGCGCGCGAGCGCGGCCACATCCTCGAAGGCCTCGCGGTCGCGCTGTCGAACGTCGACGAGATCATCGCGCTGATCAAGGCGGCCCCGACGCCGTCGGACGCGAAGCGCGAGCTGATGGCGCGCACCTGGCGCTCGGCGCTCGTCGAGGAGATGCTCGCCCGGGCGCTGGCCGACAGCTACCGACCCGAGGGGCTGCCGCCCGAGTTCGGCTTGTCGACCCAGGGCTACCGGCTGTCCGATGCGCAAGCCCAGGCGATCCTGGAATTGCGCCTGCAGCGTCTGACGGGGCTCGAGCAGGACAAGATCGTCAACGAATACCGCGAGGTGATGGACGTCATCACCGACCTGCTCGACATCCTCGCGAATCCGGCTCGCATCACCGCGATCATCGTCGAGGAGCTGAACGCGGTCCGCAACCAGTTCGGCGATCCGCGGCGCTCCGAGATCGTGCTCAATACCGCCGAAATCAACATCGAAGACCTGATCGCGCCGGAGGACATGGTCGTCACGCTGTCGCACGCCGGTTACTTCAAACGCCAGCCGTTGACCGATTACCGCGCCCAGCGGCGCGGCGGCCGCGGAAAGCAGGCGACCGGCATGAAGGACGACGATTTCATCGATCACCTCTTCGTCGCCAACACGCACGACTACATCCTGTGCTTCTCGAGCCGCGGTCGCGTCTATTGGCTGAAGGTCTACGAGGTTCCCGAAGGCACGCGAAACTCGCGCGGCCGGCCGATCGTGAATCTCTTCCCCCTGGTCGAAGGCGAGAAGATCAACGCGGTCCTGCCGGTGCAGACTTTCGACGACGACCATTTCGTCTTCATGGCGACTGCCGAGGGCACCGTCAAGAAGACCGCGCTGACCGCGTTCTCGAACCCGCGCAAGGCTGGCATCATCGCGGCGAACCTAGACGACGGCGACCGGCTGATCGGCGTCGCGATTACCGACGGCAACAGCGACGTGATGCTGTTTTCCGACGCCGGCAAGGCGGTGCGCTTCCCCGAAGGCGACGTGCGGCCGATGGGACGGGAGGCGCGCGGTGTGCGCGGGATGAATCTCGAGGACGGCCAGCGCGTCATCGCGATGCTCGTCGCGAAGGACGAGGCGCTGTCGGTGCTGACGGCGACCGAGAACGGCTACGGAAAGCGTACACCGGTCGCCGAATACACTCGGCACGGTCGCGGGACGAAGGGCATGATCGCGATCCAGACCTCGGATCGCAACGGCAAGCTCGTCGGCGCCTGCCTCGTCGAGGAGAGCGACGAGGTGATGCTGATCTCGACCGGCGGCGTGCTGATCCGCACAAAAGTGCAGGACATCCGCGAACTCGGCCGGGCGACCCAGGGTGTCACGCTGATCAACCTCGACGAAGGCACATGGCTCGCCGGAATCGAGAAAGTCGCCGAGTCGGAGGTGGACGAGGCGAGCGTCGACGCCGAGCAGGACGTTGCAGTGAACGACGGCGCGAATGGCGATGGCGAGGCTTCCGATGGAAGCGAGGATCGGCACGGCGAGGACCTGCCGGAGTAAGACCGCAAGCTGGAGATTCCCACGATGACCCGCGTATTCAACTTCAGTGCCGGCCCCGCGGCCCTGCCCGAGCCGGTGCTGCGGCAGGCGGCCGAGGAGATGCTCGACTGGCACGGCGCCGGCTGCGGCGTGATGGAAATGAGCCACCGTGGCAAGGAGTTCACGTCGATCATCGAGCGCGCGGAAACCGATTTCCGCGAACTGCTCGCGATCCCCGACGAATACCGGGTGCTGTTCCTGCAAGGCGGCGCGACGCAGCAGTTCGCGCAGATTCCGATGAACCTGCTCGCGGGCGGTTCGGCCGATTACCTCGTGACGGGCTCGTGGTCGAAAAAGGCTTACAGCGAGGCGAAACATCTCGCGGCCGCGCTCGGCGGCGCGGCGCGTCTGGCCGGCAGCACCGAGAAGGACGGCTTCACGCGCCTGCTGCGCGCCGATGAACTCGAACTCGACGCGAACGCCCGGTATCTGCACCTGTGCACGAACGAGACGATCCACGGCGTCGAACTGCGCGACTCCGCGCGGTTGCCGCAGACCGATGTCCCGGTCGTCGCCGACATGTCGTCGCACATCCTGTCGCGGCCGGTCGACGTCAGTCGTTACGGGCTGATCTACGCCGGAGCGCAGAAGAACATCGGCCCGTCGGGGCTCGTGATCGTCATCGTCCGCGAGGATCTGCTCGGCCCCGCCGCAGCGGCGACGCCGACCGTGATGGACTACCGGGTGATGGCCGACAACGGCTCGATGCTGAACACGCCCGCGACTTACGCGATTTACGTCGCCGGGCTCGTCTTCCAGTGGCTCCAGGCGCAGGGCGGCCTCGCGGCCGTCGAGGCGAACAACGTCGCCAAGGCGAAGCTGCTCTATGACTTCCTCGATGCGAGCGATTTCTACGCCAACCCGGTCGAACTGACCGCTCGCTCGCGGATGAACATCCCGTTCCTGCTGCGCGACGAGGCGCTCAACGACGCTTTCCTCGCCGGCGCGAAGGAGGCGGGCCTCGTGCAGCTGAAGGGGCATAAATCCGTCGGCGGGATGCGCGCATCGATCTACAACGCGATGCCACTCGCTGGCGTGGAGGCGCTGGTCGATTACATGCGCGATTTTTCCGCGCGCAACGGCTGAACGGGGAAACGGATCAAGAGGTGAAGGGCGAGGATGAGCGACGAACTGCTGCAGCTTAGGAAGAATATCGACCGGCTCGACGAGGAGATCCTCATCCGGCTCGCCGAGCGCGCCCGCAATGCGCAACGCATCGGGGAGGTCAAGCAGGGGAACCTCTATCGGCCGGAACGCGAGGCGCAGGTCCTGCGCCGGCTCGGCGAAGCGAACCCGGGACCGCTGCCGGACGCGTCGGTGCAGCGGATCTTCCGCGAAATCATGTCCGCCTGCCTTGCGCTCGAGCGCCCGCTGCGCGTCGCGTACCTCGGCCCGGCCGGCACGTTTTCCGAGAGCGCGTCGCGCAAGCACTTCGGTTCGGCGCCGAACTTTACGCCGGCGCCAACGATCGAGGACGTCTTCCGTGCCGTCGAGGCCGGCAACGCGGACTACGGCGTCGTGCCGGTCGAAAACTCGACCGAAGGCGCGGTCGGCGGGACGCTCGACCTGCTGCTCGGAAACCCTCTGCAGATTTGCGGCGAGGTCAATCTGCGCATTCACCAGCATCTGCTGTCGAAGGCGGAAGGCATCGGCGCGGCGAAGCGCCTGTATTCCCACGCCCAGTCGCTCGCGCAATGCCACGAGTGGCTTAACCGCAAGCTCGCCGGCCTGTCGCGCGTGCCGGTCGCGAGCAACGCGGAAGCGGCGCGGCTCGCTGCCGAGGACCCGGAGTCCTGTGCGATCGCCGGCGAGGCTGCGGCCGAGCTGTACGGGCTGAACGTGCTCGCCGCAAACATCGAGGACGAACCGAACAATACGACGCGCTTCCTCGTCATCGCGCACCATGACGCGGAGCGCTCGGGGCACGACAAGACGTCACTCGTCTGCGCGGCGGCGAACCGGCCGGGCGCGATGCACGCGCTGCTCGCCCCGCTTGCGCAGCACGGCGTCGGCATGACCAAGCTGGAATCGCGCCCGGCGCGTGCCGGCTTGTGGGAGTACGTGTTCTACATGGACATCGAAGGGCACCGCGACGATCCCGCCGTGGGCGCGTCGCTGAAGGAGCTGAACGACCGGGCGGGCTTCGTGAAGGTGCTCGGCTCGTACCCGGTCGCCGTGATCTGAACGGGCCGCGGCACGCACGCAAGAGACACTAGTCAGGAGACCGCAATGACCGTCGGCAGCAACGCTCCCGAATACATCCGCCGGATTTCGCCGTACGAACCCGGCAAGCCGATCGGAGAGCTCGCCCGCGAAATGGGGATCCCGGAAGCCGGCATCGTGAAACTGGCCTCCAACGAGAATCCGCTCGGAATGAGCAGCCGCGCGAAGGAGGCCGCAGCGGCCGCGCTCGTCGCCGGCGAACGTTACCCGGACGGCAACGCATTCGATCTCAAGGCTGCGCTGTGCGCCCGCTTCGGCGTTCAGCCGGACCAACTCGTGATCGGCAACGGCTCGAACGACGTTCTCGAACTCGCGGCGCGCGCGTTTCTCGGCGTCGGGCGGTCGGCGGTGTTCTCGCAGCACGCGTTCGCGGTCTACGCGTTGTCGACGAACGCCACCGGCGCCGTCGGCATCGAAGTGCCCGCGAAGGACTTCGGACACGATCTGCCGGCGATGGCCGCGGCGATCCGGCCGGACACGCGCATCGTCTTCATCGCGAATCCGAACAATCCGACCGGCACCTTCGTCGAAGGGGCGGCGATCGAGGCTTTCCTCGCGAGCGTCTCGTCGGACGTGCTCGTCGTGCTCGATGAGGCGTATACGGAATATCTCGGTGCGCAGCAGCGCTACGACAGCCTCGCGTGGTTGCCGCGCTTTCCGAACCTGCTGGTCTCACGCACGATGTCGAAGGCTTACGGCCTCGCCGGCTTGCGCGTCGGTTACGGGATCGGCCACCCGGAGGTCGCGGACCTGATGAACCGCGTCCGGCAGCCGTTCAACGTCAGCAGCGTCGCCCTCGCGGCGGCCGTGGCGGCGCTTTCCGACGTGGAATTCCTCGAGCGGACGGCCGACCTCAATCACCGCGGCATGGCGCAGATCACCGAAGCGCTCGCGGAACTCTCGATCGAATGGATTCCGTCGGCAGGCAATTTCCTCGCGTTCAAGGTCGGCGACGCCGCTGCGGTCAATCGCGCGCTGCTGCAGGAGGGCGTGATCGTGCGTCCGATTGGGGGCTACGGCATGCCCGAGTGGCTGCGGGTGTCGATCGGGCTGCCCGAAGAGAACGCGCGGTTCATCGCCGCGCTGCGGCAGGCGCTTTCGTGATCATGCGAGGGCGATTCGTATGGCGGTGACGGTGATCGAGAAGCTCGTCGTCTGCGGGGTCGGCCTGATCGGCGGGTCGTTCGCGCTCGCGTTGCGCCAGGCCGGCGTAGCAAGGCGGATCGTCGGCATCGGACGCAGCGCGGCGTCGCTCGCCCGGGCGGTCGCGCTCGGCGTCATCGACGAGGCGACGAATGAGTGGAGTACGGCGCTCGACGGCGCGGACTTCGTGCTGCTCGCGCCGCCCGTGGGGCAGATGGATGCGGTGATGGCGGCGATGGCGCCCCATCTCGCGCCGGGCACTATCGTCACCGACGCCGGCAGCACGAAGCGGGACATCATCGAAGCGGTTTATCGCCATCTCTCCGCTAACCTGACGACCGTCGTGCCGGCGCACCCGATCGCCGGGGCGGAGAAAAGCGGCGTGGAATCCGCTTTCGGAACCCTGTACGCGGGGCGGAAAGTTGTCGTCACGCCGCTGCCCGAGAACGAGCCCGCCGCGGTGTTGCGGGTGCGCGAGGTATGGGAGGCCTGCGGCGCCCAGATCCACGAAATGCCGCCGCAGGAGCACGACCGCGTGTTCGCGGCGGTGAGCCATCTGCCGCACCTGCTCGCGTTCGGGCTTGTCCATGACCTTGCGGGGCGCGCGAATGCGGGGCAGCTCTTCGACTTCGCGGCCGGCGGTTTCCGTGATTTTACGCGCATCGCCGGCAGTCACCCGGAGATGTGGCGCGACATCTGCTTGGCGAACCGGCAGGCGTTGCTCGCCGAACTCGACCAGTACCTCGCCGAGCTTGCGTATCTTCGGGCGCTTCTCCTGTCGGGCGACGGCGAACGGCTCGAGCAGCTTTTCGACCAAGCGCGGACCGCGCGCAATACCTGGGCCGAGCAGTTTTCGGGTCCGCACGACCCGGCTTTCCCTTCGGAGTGATCATGGACTTTCTCGATCTTCCGCCGATGCTGAGCGCGCGCGGCTGCGTGCGCCTGCCCGGTTCGAAGAGTATTTCGAACCGCACCTTGCTGCTCGCGGCGCTCGCCGACGGCAAGACCGAGATCCGCGATCTGCTCGCCTCGGACGATGTCGAACGGATGCTCGATGCGCTGCGCGTGCTCGGCATCGAGTGGTCGCGGGATGGCGACAGCGACACTTACCACGTCACCGGCGCGGGCGGCACGTTCCCGGTAACGCACGCGGACCTGTTTCTCGGTAACGCGGGCACGGCGTTCCGCCCCTTGACGGCCGCGCTCGCGTTGTCGGGCGGCGAGTATCGGTTGTCCGGCGTGCCGCGGATGCACGAGCGGCCGATCGGCGATCTCGTCGACGGCCTGCGGCAGGTCGGCGCCGACGTCCGTTACACGGGCACTGACGGTTTCCCTCCGCTTCACATTTTCCCCGCGACGATCCAGCCCGGTGGCGTCGTTCGTGTGCGAGGCGATGTCTCGAGCCAGTTCCTCACGGCGCTGTTGATGGCGCTGCCGCTGACCGGCGTCGAGACGACGATCGAAGTCGCCGGCGAGCTGATCTCGAAACCCTACATCTCGATCACGCTGGACCTGATGAAGCGTTTCGGCGTGGACGTGCGGCGCGAGGGCTGGGCGCGTTTCGTCGTGCCCGGCGGCGTTCGCTATCGCAGTCCCGGGACCGTTTTCGTCGAGGGCGACGCGTCGTCCGCGTCGTATTTCCTCGCGGCTGGCGCGATCGGTGGCGGTCCGGTACGGGTAGAGGGCGTCGGCCGCGACAGCATTCAGGGCGACGTGCGTTTTGCCGAGGCGCTCGCGACCCTCGGCGCCGAAATCCGGTTCGGCGACAACTGGATCGAGGCCGCAGCCCCGGAGGCCCGGCCGCTGAAGGCCTTCGATCTCGATCTGAACCACATCCCGGATGCGGCGATGACGCTCGCGGTCGCCGCGCTGTTCACCGACGGCCCGTGCCGCCTGCGCAACATCGCGAGCTGGCGCGTCAAGGAAACCGATCGCATCGCGGCGATGGCCGCCGAACTGCGCAAGGTCGGTGCAACGGTCGAGGAAGGCGGCGATTACCTGTGCGTCACTCCGCCGGCCGCGCTGACGGCGGCCGCGATCGACACTTACGACGACCACCGCGTCGCGATGTGCTTCTCGCTGGTCAGTCTCGGCGGCTGTCGCGTCCGGATCAACGACCCGAGATGTGTCAATAAGACTTTCCCGACTTACTTCGAGCGCTTTTTCGAGATTGCGCGGCCGGTCCCAGTCGTCGCGATCGACGGTCCCTCGGCATCCGGCAAGGGGGCGGTCGCGGCCCGCGTCGCCGACGCACTCGGTTATCACTACCTCGACAGCGGCTCGCTGTACCGTCTTGTCGCACTCGCCGCGATGCGAGCCGATGTGTCGCTCGATGACGAGCCGGCGCTCGCGGCACTGGCGGGCGAACTGCCGGCGCGATTCGAGGGTGCGCAGGTGTTTCTCGCCGACGTCGAGGTGACCGACGCGATCCGCTCCGAAGCCTGTTCGGTCGGCGCATCCCGGGTCGCGGTGATGCCGGGCGTTCGCGCGGCGCTGCTCGACCGACAACGCGATTACCGGCGCGCCCCCGGGCTCGTCGCCGAGGGGCGCGACATGGGCTCGGTCGTATTCCGCGATGCCGCGACGAAGATCTTCCTCACCGCAACGGCCGATACACGCGCGGAACGTCGCTATAAGCAGTTGATGGAAAAGGGGATGGCTGCTAACATGGAAAGTCTTTTAAAGGATCTTCAGGATCGGGATGCGCGCGACGCCGCCCGGCCCCTGGCTCCGTTGAAGAAATTGCCGGATGCGGTGCTGCTCGATACGACCGAAATGGGCATCGATCAGGCCGTTGGTTTCGTGCTGGACCGGGCGCGCTCCTGATCGAGCGTCCTCTGAGGTGGGTGGCCGGACATAGGTCTGAACGCCTATTTTTTCAATCAACCCCTGCGTGCCGCTTTCGGGCGGTTTTTGGATTTCCATTCTTTATGACGACTGCCACCCCCGTTTCCGATTTCCAGGAAAGTTTCGCCGATCTGTTCGAAGAGAGCCTTTCCCGGCAGGAAATGCGCTCCGGCGAGGTGATCACTGCCGAAGTGGTCAGCATCGACCACAACTTCGTTGTCGTGAATGCCGGCCTCAAGTCCGAGAGCTATGTGCCGATCGAAGAGTTTCGCGATGACCGCGGCGAACTCGAAGTCACTGTCGGCGACTTTGTCCACGTCGCCATCGACGCACTGGAAGACGGCTACGGCGAAACCCGCCTGTCGCGGGAGAAGGCCAAGCGCATCGCCGCGTGGAACGACCTTGAGCGGGCGCTGAACGAAGGCACGCTGGTCAAGGGGCTGATCTCGGGTCGCGTTAAGGGTGGTTTGACCGTCATGACCAACAGCATCCGTGCGTTCCTGCCGGGCTCGCTGGTCGACATGCGTCCGGTCAAGGACACCTCGCCGTACGAAGGCAAGGAATACGAATTCAAGGTCATCAAGCTCGACCGCAAGCGCAACAACGTGGTCGTGTCGCGCCGCGCCGTGCTCGAAGAGACGATGGGCGAAGAGCGCGAAAAGCTGCTCGCAAACCTCAAGGAAGGCACCGTCGTCAAGGGTATCGTCAAGAACATCACCGACTACGGTGCGTTCGTCGATCTGGGCGGCATCGACGGTTTGCTGCACATCACCGACCTGGCCTGGCGTCGCGTGCGTCACCCGTCGGAAGTGCTCAACGTCGGTGACGAGATCGACGCGAAGGTCCTCAAGTTCGACCAGGAAAAGAACCGCGTCTCGCTGGGCCTCAAGCAACTCGGCGAAGATCCGTGGGTCGGCATCTCGCGCCGTTACCCGCAGGGCACGCGTCTGTTTGGCAAGGTGACCAACATCACCGACTACGGCGCGTTTGTCGAAGTCGAGCAGGGCATCGAAGGTCTGGTCCACGTGTCCGAAATGGACTGGACCAACAAGAACATCCACCCGACGAAGGTCGTCCAGCTCGGCGACGAAGTCGAAGTGATGATTCTCGAGATCGACGAAGACCGCCGCCGCATCTCGCTCGGCATGAAGCAGTGCATGTCGAACCCGTGGGACGATTTCGCGATCAATCACAAGAAGGGCGACAAGGTCCGCGGCCAGATCAAGTCGATCACCGACTTCGGCGTGTTCATCGGCCTGGAAGGGGGTATCGACGGTCTGGTTCACCTGTCCGACCTGTCATGGAGCGACGCGGGCGAAGAAGCCGTGCGTCGCTTCAAGAAGGGCGACGAAGTCGAGGCCGTCGTGCTGGCGATCGATGTCGAGCGCGAACGCATCTCGCTGGGCGTCAAGCAGCTCGAGGGCGATCCGTTCACGAACTTCATCGCGACGCACGAGAAGAACAGCATCGTCGGCGGCACCGTGAAATCGGTCGACGCGCGCGGCGCGGTCGTCGCCCTGAATGACGAAGTCGAAGGCTACCTGCGCGCTTCGGAAGCGGCTGCGCATCGTGTCGACGACCTGACGACCGTGCTCAAGGAAGGGCAGGAAGTCGAGGTGATGATCATCAACGTCGATCGCAAGACGCGTTCGATCAACCTGTCGATCCGTGCGAAGGACCAGGCCGAGCAGAGCGATGCGATGCAGAAGCTCGCCGCTGACAGCTCTGCCGCCAGCGGTACGACGAACCTGGGTGCGCTGCTGAAGGCTAAGCTCAACGAGCAGAAGCATTAAGCTCGGGCTGTCATGACCAAATCGGAGCTGATTGCGAAGCTGGCGGCACGCTTTCCGCAGCTGGTCGCAAAGGACGCCGATTACGCGGTCAAGATGGTGATCGATGCGATGTCCGACGCGCTCGCGCGCGGGGATCGCATCGAGATCCGGGGGTTCGGCAGCTTCGCGCTGAACTACCGGCCGCCTCGCGTGGGACGGAATCCGAAATCCGGCGACAAGGTGCTCGTGCCGGAGAAGTACGTCCCCCATTTCAAGGCGGGCAAGGAGTTGCGGGAGCGCGTCGATATTGCCGGATGACAGGCGGCAATCGGTATTCAGTTTGCAACACAATAGTGTGGGAAGGCGGCGCGAGCCGCCTTCTTTTTTGCGTTTCGCTCAGAGATAATCGACGCCCATGCGCATCGTAATGTGGATAATCCGGCTGCTGCTGTTCTTCTTCCTGTTCGGTTTCGCAGTGAAGAACGACCATCTCGTGAGCCTCCAGTTTTTCTTCGGTAGCCACTGGCAACTGCCGCTGGTGTTCGTGATCCTCGTCGCGTTTTCGGCCGGTGCACTGCTCGGAGTAACGGCGACCTTCGGCTCACTGCTGCGGCAGCGTCGCGAAATCGCCCGGCTGCGGCGACAGCTCGACCGGGCGCTGCGCGAACGTGAGACCGCGCCCGCGTCGGCGGAGCGTCTGCCCGAGGTCCAGGCGCCCGAGATGTTCTGAACAATATGGACATCGAATTCTGGTGGCTACTGGCGCTACCGCTGTTTTTCGCGCTCGGCTGGCTTGCCGCCCGCATCGACATCCGTCAGGTCGTCCATGAGTCGCGCGCGTTGCCGCGCTCGTATCTGTCCGGCCTGAACTTCCTGCTGAACGAGCAGCAGGACAAGGCGATCGACGCGTTCATCGAGGCGGTGAAGATCGATCCGCAGACGGTCGAGCTGCATTTCGCGCTCGGTAGCCTGTTCCGGCGCCGCGGCGAGACCGACCGCGCGATCCGGATGCATCAGAACCTCGTCGATCGCGAGGACCTTTCCGAGGAGCAGCGGCTGCAGGCGCTCGCCGAACTCGGACAGGATCACCTGAAAGCCGGCCTGCTCGACCGCGCGGAGGCGGTTTTCGCGCGGCTTTGCGGTTCGCGGCTCAACGACCTCGCGATGCGGTTCCTGCTCGAGATCTACCAGCAGGAAAAGGACTGGGAGAAGGCGGTCGAGGCCGCAAAGGCCCTTCCGGATCACGAGAGTGTGCTGTGGCGCAAGGAGGTCGCGAACTTCTACTGCGAGCTCGCGACGTCCGCGGTGGCGAGTTCGCGCCTCGACGCCGCACGTCGTTACCTGGACGAGGCGTTCGCGGTCAACCGGCGTTGCGTCAGGGCGAGCCTCGTGCTCGGAGACGTGCTCGTCGCCGAGCAGCGCTACGAGGAGGCGATCGAGACGTGGAAACGGGTCGAGAGCCAGGATCCGGTCTATCTCGCGCTCGTCGCGGAGCGGGTCATGGAGGCCCATCGGCGGCTCGGCCGGGTCGAGCAGGGCCAGACGCTGTTGCGTTCGTGGCTCGAGCGGCATCCGTCGCTGGATCTGCTCGACGAAGTCTTCCACTGGGAACTCGAAAAGGCTGGCGCCCGTGCCGCCTATGATCTCGTCCGCGAAGAGCTGCGGCGCAACCCGACGCTGCTCGGACTCGACAAGCTGCTCGAAGCGGCGCTTCTGAGCGCGCCGGCCGAGCAGCGCAGCGACATCGAGCTCGTCAAGCAACTGATCCACGATCATACCCGTCGTGTCGCCCGCTACCGCTGCACCGAATGTGGTTTCAAGGCGCGCCAGTTCCAGTGGCGCTGCCCCGCGTGCGGCGGCTGGGAGACCTATCCGCCGCGCCGGACGGAGGAATACGACCTCGAGCCCTGAGGGCGTCCGCCGTCCGCCTACGAGCAGCAACCGAAGTCTGACCTTTCAACAGGGGGCGCACCATGAAGATATCTGTCGTCGGAACCGGATATGTCGGACTCGTCAGCGGCGCCTGTCTTGCGGATGTCGGCAACGACGTGCTGTGTCTGGACCTGGATCCCGCGAAAATCCGGGTCCTCGAGGGCGGCGACATCCCAATCCACGAGCCGGGACTGCTCGAGATCGTGCGCCGCAACGTCGCGGCCGGGCGGCTGTCCTTCACGACCGACGTCGAGGCCGCGGCTCGCTTCGGGACCATGCAGTTCATCGCGGTCGGCACGCCGCCCGACGAGGACGGCTCGGCCGACCTGCAGTACGTGCTCGCCGCGGCACGCAACATCGGCCGCTACATGGACGGGTACCGCGTGGTCGTCGACAAATCGACGGTTCCGGTGGGGACCGGTGATCAGGTCCGCGCGGCGATCGCCGCCGAGTTGCGCCGGCGGGAGTCGAACCTGGAATTCAGCGTCGTCTCGAACCCCGAGTTCCTGAAGGAAGGCGCCGCGGTCGAGGATTTCATGCGCCCGGACCGCATCATCGTCGGCGCCGAGGACGAACGCGCGATCGAGCTGATGCGGGAGCTTTACGGTCCGTTCCAGCGCAATCGCGAAAAGGTCCTCGTCATGGACGTGAAGAGCGCGGAGATGACGAAGTACGCGGCGAACGCGATGCTGGCGACACGCATCAGCTTCATGAACGAGCTCGCGAACCTAGCCGAGACGCTGGGCGCCGACATCGAGCTCGTTCGCCAGGGCATCGGCTCGGACCCGCGCATCGGCTGGCAATTCCTGTACGCGGGTTGCGGCTACGGTGGCTCGTGCTTTCCGAAGGACGTGAAAGCGCTGATGCGCATCGGCCGTGTACGGGGTCACGACCTGCAGATACTGAACGCCGTCGAGTCGGCGAACGAGGCGCAGAAGCTGCGGCTCGTCGACAAGATCGTCGCCCGTTTCGGCGAAGACCTTTCCGGGAAGCATTTCGGCCTGTGGGGGCTCGCGTTCAAACCCAACACCGACGACATGCGCGACGCGCCGAGCCGGACGGTCGTTGCCGAGTTGTTCCGCCGCGGCGCGACGGTTGCGGCCTACGATCCGGTCGCGGTCGGCGAGGCCCGACGCATTTTCGGCGATGACGTCCGGCTGACCCTCGTCGAGCGCCCGATGAGCGTGCTCGAAGGCGCCGATGCGCTCGTGATCGTGACGGAATGGAAGGAGTTCCGCAGCCCCGACTTCGAACGCATCCGGCAGACCCTCAGGGCGCCGGTCGTGTTCGACGGCCGCAACATGTACGAGCCGGCGGTGATGAAGCGCTACGGTCTCGAATATCACGGCATCGGCCGCCGCTGAACGGGATTTCCGGCACGGCCACTGCTATAAGCTTATGCCGCTGCGCCGGGGTGCCCGCCCGTGGCGCCCGCTTAATATCGGGCATTCGCAGCAGATGGAATACCGGGAAATGGAATACAAGACGCTCGAAGACTACGTCGGCCACACGCCCCTCGTGCGCCTGAAGCGCATCGGCGCGGGGCGCAACAACGTGATCCTCGCGAAACTGGAAGGGAACAACCCGGCCGGCTCCGTGAAGGACCGGCCGGCGCTGTCGATGATCGTGCACGCGGAGGCGCGCGGCGACATTCGTCCCGGCGACACGCTGATCGAGGCGACCAGCGGCAACACTGGCATTGCGCTCGCGATGGCGGCGGCGATGCGCGGTTACCGGATGATCCTCGTGATGCCGGAAAACCAGAGCATCGAGCGCCGACAGACGATGCGCGCGTTCGGGGCCGAACTCGTGCTCACGCCGCGCGAAGGCGGGATGGAAATGGCGCGCGATGTCGCGGAGCGGATGCGCGACGAGGGTAAGGGGATCATCCTCGACCAATTCGCGAACCCGGACAACCCGCTGTCGCACTACGAAGCGACCGGTCCCGAAATCTGGGAGCAGAGCGGCGGACGCATCACCCATTTCGTCAGCAGCATGGGGACGACCGGCACGATCATGGGATGCTCGCAGTACCTGAAGGAAAAGAATCCCGCGATCCGGATCATCGGCTGCCAGCCCGAGGAAGGGTCGCAGATTCCGGGCATCCGCAAGTGGCCCGAAGCCTACCTGCCCAGGATCTACGAGAAGCCGCGGGTCGACGCGCTCGAATACGTCAGCCAGGCGGACGCCGAGGAGATGACGCGCCGGCTCGCCCGCGAGGAAGGAATCTTCGCCGGTATCTCGTCGGGCGGGGCGCTGCACGTCGCGGTGCGACTCGCCGCCGGACTCGAGAACGCCGTGATCGTCTCCATCGTCTGCGACCGTGGCGACCGTTATCTGTCGACGGGCGTTTTCCCCGGCTGATCGCCCCCACGCGGGCGGTGCGGCCCGTTTTCCGCGCGGCCGCCTCGCGCTGCTCCTTCTCCTGCTGATCGTCGTCCGGCCGGCGCTTGCATCCGTCGGCTCGCTGCATCTCGAACTCGGCCGCTTCGAGCACCCCGCATTCGTCATCGACGGACTGAGCGTCCGCATCGATGGGGACGGCGAAACCGCGCAGATGGCGATCCGGGGCATCGAGGCCGGAGGGCACCGTTGGGAGCGTTCGAGCATCCGCTGCGCCCGGTTCCGGTTCGAGCGCGCTGTCGTCGACTGCCGCGCGGGCACGCTCTCGGTGCCCGGCTTGATCGACGCCGCGGCGGTCGGTTTCCGCTTCGACACCGGTGACGGGAGCGGCGAGGCGACTCTGCGCTTCGGTGACGGCGAGGCGGTCGATCTGTCCGTGGGGCGCGATGGAGGGGGCGAGCTTCGGCTCGCAGGCGTCCGCGTCGCCCGACTCGCCGCCGGACTCGCGGAACTCGCGTCATGGCAGCCGAGCGGGCGCCTCGACGGGCGCCTCGACTATTCGCCGGGCGAGGACGGCGGCCGGCTCATCGCCTCGGCCACGCTCCGGGACGCAGGGTTCGCGAGCGCGGACGGCCTCCGCGCGGCGGAAAAGGTCGCGCTGGACGTCAACGTGCGCGCCCGCGCCGCGGCTCGAGGATGGAACTGGGAGGGGCGTGTCGCGTGGACCGGCGGCGAAGCCTATGTACATCCGGTCTACCTCGTCGCGGGTCCGGTGATCGACGCAGCGGGGCGGTACACGTCGGGTTCGCTCACCGTCGATCGCGCGCATCTCGAGCTTGCAGGTGTGCGCACGATCGCCGCCGCGGGCAAGTTCGACCTGCGAAAGGCTGCCCTGCGCCGCCTCGCGCTGTCGGTCGCCGATGCCGATCTCGCGGTCGTCGGTCCGCGCTTTCTCGCGCCGGCGCTCGCTCCGGCCGATGCCGCGCAACTGCAATTCGCCGGCCGGCTGAGCGCCGGGATCGAGATCGAAAACGGGGCGTTGCGCGCGCTCGACGTCGCGCTCGACGAGGCCGCGTTCAGGCTGACTGACAAGGCCCTGAGCTTCGGTCCGCTGACCGGCTCCGTGCCATGGCGCGCGGACCGGGAAATCGTGGCGACGCTCGCGGTCGGCGGCGGCCGCTGGCAGACACTAGCGCTCGGCGAATTCGACGTTGCGGCCCGGCTTTCCGGATCCCGCCTCGAGGTCGAACGCGTCGAAGTGCCACTGCTCGACGGCGCGCTCGTCGTCGACGAGTTGGTGCTGCGCAAGGATCGGACGGGCTGGCACGGGAGCGGTGCACTCGTCGTCGAGCCGGTGTCGATGAGCCGGCTGACCGAGGCGGCCGGCCTGCCCGCGATGTCCGGCACGCTGGCCGCGTCGCTGCCGAACCTGCGCGTCTCGCCCGGCGAGATCGCGCTCGACGGCGCACTAGTGATCTCGGTCTTCGGCGGCTACGTGCAGGCGACGGGTCTGCATCTTCTCGAGCCTTTCGGCGTCGCGCCGCATCTTTACACGGACGTCGAGGCGCGGTCGATCGACCTCGGGCAACTGACCGAAACCTTCTCGTTCGGGAGCATCACCGGTCTGATCGACGCGGACATCGTCGGGCTGGACCTCGCCGGGTGGCGACCGGTGAAGTTCGATGCGCGCGTCGCGAGCAGCCCGGGTTCATACGGTCGCCGGGTCAGCCAGCGGGCGGTGCAGAACATCGGCGCGCTGGGCGGAGCCGGTGCGGTCGCGGCGCTGCAGCGCGGCTTCATCGGCTTGTTCGAGACGTTCGGCTATCGCGACATCGGTCTTTCCTGCGTCCTGCGCCGCGGCGTATGCACGATGAGTGGCCTCGCGGATGTCGGCGGCGCGGGCGAGGGGTTTTACCTCGTGCGCGGCGGCGGCATCCCGGCGCTGAATGTCATCGGCTACAATCGCCGCGTCGATTGGAACGTACTGATCGGCCGGCTGCAGCGGGTGATCGCGTCGAACACCGCTCCGATCGTCCGCTAGCGACCGCCGCTGCGGCGACGCCCACATCCTTCCCGGCGTAGCGCCGGTCCTTCAGGAGTCCGCATGACTGCCCTCCGCAGCATCGCGATGCTCGGCGCCCTTGTCGCCAGCGCCAGCGCGTGCGTAACGATCAACATCTATTTTCCGGCGGCGGCCGCCGAGAAGGCGGCCGATCGCATCATCGACGACGTCTGGCAACTGCCCGGCGGCGCGACGCCGGCCGCGCCGCAACCGATGGAAGGAGACGAAAAATGATCCCGCTGATGCCCATTGTCCGAGCGTGGTTCGCGATTATTTTGCTCGGCGTCGCCGGCCTCGCCGTCGCGCAAGGCAACCTCGAGATCGACACGCCGGCGATCGCGGCGTTGAAGCAATCGATGCAGCGCCGGCATGCGCAGCTCACACCGCTGTATGACTCGGGCGTGATCGGCCTCGCCGCCGACGGCAACGTCGCACTGCGCGATGCTTCCGGGGTGCCGCTCGCGCAGCGCGGCCAGGTGAATGCGCTGGTCGCGGCGGAAAACGCCGATCGCGCGGCGCTCTACCGCGAGATCGCGCGCGCGAACGGGCACCCCGAATGGGAAGCCGACGTGCGCAAGACCTTCGGCGAACGCTGGATTGACCGCGCACCGTCCGGCTGGTGGGTGCAGCGCGGCGGCTGGGGGCGCAAGTGATGCCGATCCTCGTCTTCGACATCGAAACGATCCCCGACGTCGCCGGCATCCGCGCGCTCAACGACCTGCCCGCCGACCTGAGCGACTACGAGGTCGCCGAATTTGCGTTCCAGCAGCGGCGGGCCGCGAACGGCAGCGACTTCCTGCAGCATCACCTGCAGCGCATCGTGACGATTTCGTGCGCGCTGCGCGACGCGAATCAGTTCCGCGTGTTCTCGCTGTCCGAGCCTGATTGCACCGAGGGCGAGATCGTCCAGCGCTTCTTCGACGGCATCGAGCGCTACACGCCGCAGATCGTCTCGTGGAACGGCGGCGGCTTCGACCTGCCGGTACTGCATTACCGCGGCATGCAGCACGGCGTTACGGCGCCGCGCTACTGGGACCAGGGCGAGGGCGACTACCACGACTCGCGCGATTTTAAGTGGAACAATTACATCGGCCGCTATCACAGCCGCCATCTCGACCTGATGGACCTGCTCGCGCTGTATCAGCCGCGCGCGAATGCGCCGCTCGATGAACTCGCGAAGCTGATGGGTTTCCCGGGCAAGCTCGGGATGGACGGGTCGGCAGTGTGGTCGGCGTGGCAGGAGGGGCGAGCGGCGGAAATCCGCGACTATTGCGAGACCGATGTCGTGAATACCTATCTCGTGTATCTCGGATTCCAGCGCATGCGCGGCCAGCTCGACGCCGCTGCGCACGCGGCGGAACTCGCGGTCGTCCGGGAGACCCTCGCGCGTATCGATGCGCCGCACTGGAAACAGTTTCTTGCAGCATGGCCCGAGAGGGCGCCCGAAGATGGACGGGGATTCGGCAGGAGGTACGCATGTCCATCATCGGAACAATCGTCATCGGGTTCATCGTCGGGCTGATCGCCCGTCTGTTGCATCCGGGCCGCGACGGAATCGGGATCATCCTGACGACGCTGCTCGGCATTGCGGGCGCGATGCTCGCGACCTACGGCGGGCAGTTCCTCGGCCTCTATCGCGCGGACGAACCTGCCGGTTTCATCGGCGCGATCGTCGGCGCGATCATCATCCTGTTCGTCTTCACGCGCTTGCGCCGCCGGTAGCCGGCGCAAATAAAAAAACGGCCAGTTTGTCGCCGGCCGTTCGCGAGGACATCCGAAGGGCTCGTGTCGAGCCCCCGGAAATCAATACACGTCGTGCTGTGTGTTGTAGATGTTGAAGTGGCCGGTAGGGGTGATCAGCTTCGGATCCTTGATCACTGTCTTCAGCTCGAGCGTCTTGTCATCGACGACGACGATCGCGGACTCCTTGTCCTTTCCCGACCACACGGCGAACCACACCTCGTTGCCGTCCTTGTTGTATTCCGGCTGCACGACCCGCTTCGCGCCGTCATCCTTCAGGCCCGCCCACTCGGCGATCGGCAGCACCTTCGAGCCCGCCTGCAGGTTGCCCAGGTCATACACCGCGACGGTCTGGCTGACCTTCGCGTCGGGGTGCAGCGGATTGTCGACATAGAGGTGCTTCGACTTCGGGTGCGTCTTGATGAACAGCGATCCGCCGCCCTGGCTCTTCAGCGTGTCGACCATCTTCCACGCGTACTGCTTGTGCTTCACCGGGTCGGTGCCGATCAGCGCGATGGTGTCGTCGCCTAGGTGACCGGTCGCCCACACCGGGCCGTACTTCGGATGCGTGAAGTTCGCGCCGCGCCCCGGGTGAGGGATCTTGCCGACATCGACGAGGCCGGCGAGCTTGCCGTCCTTCGCGTCGATCGCGGCGACCTTGTTCGACTGGTTCGCCGCGACCATGAAGTAGCGCTTCGACGCGTCCCAGCCGCCGTCGTGCAGGTAGCGGGCCGAGCCGATCTCGGTCATCTTCAGGTTCTTGATGTCCGAGTAATCGACCATCAGCGTCTTGCCCGTTTCCTTGACGTTGACGACGAACTCCGGCTTGAAGTGCGACGCGACGATCGCGGCGACGCGAGGCTCGGGGTGATACTCCTGCGTGTCCACCGTCAGGCCGCGCGTCGAGACGATCTTCTGCGGCTCGAGCGTGTCGCCGTCCATGATCACAAACTGCGGCGGCCAGTAGGCGCCCGCGATCGCGTACTTGTCCTCGTAGCCCTTGAACTTCGACGTGTCGACCGACCGCGCTTCGAGGCCGATGCGGATCTCGGCGACGTTGTCGGGCTTCTCCATCCATAGGTCGATCATGTTGATCTTCGCGTCGCGACCGATCACGAACAGGTAACGCCCGGACGCGGAAATGCGGGAGATATGCACCGCGTAGCCGGTCTTGACGATGTTGATGATCTTCTTCGTGTCGCCGTCGATCAGCGCGATCTCGCCGGTGTCGCGCAGCGTCGTCGAGAAGATGTTCGCGATGTTGTAGTTGTTCATCTTCTTCGTCGGCCGCTTTTCCGGCGGGACGATGACCTTCCACGTCTCCTTCATCTGCGGCATGCCGAATTCCGGCGGCTGCGGAGGCGATTGCTGGATGTAGCGCGCCATCAGGTCGACTTCGTCGTCCGTGAGCTCACCCGAGGTGCCCCAGTTCGGCATCCCGGCGGGAGAACCGTACTTGATGAAGACCTTGAGATACTCGCTGCCGGCCGCGAGCGTCTTGTCCGGAGTCAACGGCTTGCCGGTCGCGCCCTTGCGCAGCACGCCGTGGCAGCCGGCGCAGCGCTGGAAGTAGATGTTCTGGCCCTTCGCGAATTCGGCCTTGGTCATCTTCGGCGCGTCGGGATTGATGTCCTGGTACATTTCGACGCCCGCCAGCGGGGATCCGCCGGCCTGGTATTTCGCTTCCGCCTCGCCGACGTGCTCCTCGGTGTTCGCCTGCGCGAACGCCTGCGACATCGCGAGAGGCAGCGCCGCCAGCAGAAGTGCGCCCGTCGTCCATTTCCTTCTCATACTCATGATCGGTCTCCTTGAGTGAAGAATTCGCGTTCCGCCCTGCTGTTATAGGCGGTCACGCCGTCATAGCGAGTTGATCCGGTTGTACTGCGCCTCCGTGTAAAGCGTGAAGCGATACGACCGAGCCGATCATGATCAGCGCGGGCGATTTGAGCCGGGCGCGCCTGACCGCGCCGGGCAGGCAGTCGAGGCGCTCGGTCACGACGATCTGTCCGTCGGTCGTGCCCTTGTGGACGACCGCAGCGGGCGTCCCGCCGGCGAGCCCGTGCGCGATGAGCTGCGCGCAGATGATGTCGAGCGCGCCGAGCCCCATGTAGATCACGACCGTCTGGTTCGGCCGCGCGAGCGCGGTCCAGTCGAGGTTGACGCTCCCGTCCTTGAGGTGCCCCGTCGTGAAGACGACCGAGCGCGCGTGGTCGCGATGCGTCAGCGGCATGCCGGTACAGGCCGAGATTCCGCACGCGGCGGTGATCCCGGGGACGACCTCGCATTCGACGCCGGCCGCGAGCAGCTCCTCCCGTTCCTCGCCGCCGCGGCCGAAGAGGAACGGGTCGCCGCCCTTGAGCCGGACGACGTTGTCGCCGCCGCGCGCGAGCTCGACGAGAAGGCCGTTGATCCGGTCCTGCGGCAGCGCGTGGTGGCCCGCCTCCTTGCCGGCGTAGATCATCCGCGCGGCGGGATTGATCAGACCGAGGATGCCTTCGCCGACGAGGTGGTCGTAGACGACAACGCGGGCGTCGGCGAGCAGACGGGCTGCCTTGAGCGTGAGCAGCTCCGGATCGCCGGGCCCGGCACCGACGAGGTACACCTTGCCGGGTCGGCAGTGTCCCGCGTGCGCCTCGCGGGGGGCCGGGCTGTGGATGCCGTCGACATGCTTGCTCATGAATGGGCTCTCCGCGTATGCCGCGAAACGGTCGCTCGCGGCGATGTCAGTTGGCGCGAACAGGTGTTCGAACGCCGCCACTTTAGCCCTACTTCCCGTCCGGGAAATTAACCGATATCAAGGAGCGCGAATCGATGCGGGGCGGATACTCCGGCTGCACCGCGGATCGAGTTCCGGGCGACTGACCGGGCCGCGGTTTCCATCACCGAGGGTTGAAGCGTGTCCGATCGACTTGTCCTGTTCGCGGCCAGTATCGCCGCGCTCGTCGCAGCGCCTGCGCAGGCCGGCGGCGCCGCACCCGACGACGAGCGGCAGCGCGAACTCGTGCATATCGTCCGCCAGGACTGTGGGTCGTGCCACGGGCTGACGCTCGCCGGCGGGCTCGGCCCGGCGCTGACGCCGGCGACGCTGCGCGACAAGCCCGTCGAAGGACTCGTCGTGACGATCGTCGGCGGCCGGCCCGGCACGCCGATGCCGCCGTTCCGCGGAATCGTCTCCGAGGGCGAGGCGCAGTGGATCGTCGAGCGTCTGATCGAAGGTTTTCCGTCGGACCCCGGGCCCGCCGGTGGGTCGCGAGCGCCGCGCTGAGCCGCGACGCACTTCCGAAACGAAACGAGACATCCGATGCTGCAGACTTTCGCGAAGTACTTCTGGTGGGTGGTTCCGGTGTTGCTGCTGTCGGCGTGCGCATCGCAGCCTCCGGCCGCGCTGCGCGGCACGGGCGACCTCGGCGTCGTCGTCGAGCGGGCGACCGGGCAGCTTCAGGTCGTCGAGACGACCGGTCGCCGCGCGCTCGCGCAGGTGTCCGGGCTCGGCGACCTGTCGCACGCGTCGGTTGTCTTCTCGCGCGACAGCCGCTACGCATACGTCTTCGGGCGCGACGGCGGGCTGACGAAAGTCGATCTGCTGCGCGCCGAGATCGCCGGCCGCGTCGTGCAGGCGGGCAACGCGATCGGCGGCGCGATCTCGCAGGATGGCCGCATCCTCGTCGCGCAGAACTACGAGCCGGGCGGCATCAAGGCGTTCGACGCCGACACGCTCGAACTGCTCGCCGATGTGCCGGCGACCTATGGCAGCGACGGCAAGCGATCGAAAGTCGTCGGGCTCGCCGACCTGCCGGGCAACCGTTTCGTCTATTCGCTGTTCGACGCGAACGAGATCCGCGTCACCGACTTCTCCGATCCGCGGCAACCGAAGACCGAGCGCTACCCGGCCGGCAAGCAGCCGTACGACGCGCTGGTGACGCCCGATGGCCGCTACTACATCGCCGGCCTGTTCGGCGAGGACGGACTGTCGATGCTCGACCTGTGGCAGCCGGCGCAGGGCGTGCGCACGATCCTGCCCGGCTACGGCCGCGGCGAGCAGGCGCTGCCGGTGTACAAGATGCCGCACCTGCGCGGCTGGGCGGTTGCCGCCGGCCGCGCCTACCTACCGGCGATCGGCCGGCACGAAGTGCTCGTCGTCGAACTCGGCACGTGGAAGGAAGTCGGCCGTATCCCGGTCAAGAGCCAGCCGGTGTTCGTGATGGCGCGGCCGGACGGCCGCGAGGTCTGGGTCAATTTCGCATTCCCCGACAACGGTTGGATGCAGGTCATCGACACATTCGAGCACCGCGTCGTCGACACGCTTCAGCCCGGCCGCGCGATCCTGCACATGGAGTTCACGCCGAAGGGTGAGGCGGTGTGGATCTCGGCGCGCGACGACAACAAGGTCGTCGTCTATGGCACCGCGAAGCGCGACAAGCTTGCGGAGCTGCCGGCCGCCAGCCCGAGCGGGATATTCTTCACGAGCCGCGCGTTCAGGACGGGTTTCTGACATGGCGGGGGCCAGCGCAACTGCGGCGAACATCCGATCCGCGCCCGACGCGCTCGCGCGCGAGGCGGCGACCTTCCGGCTGCTGAACGACTTCCAGCGCGGCTTCCCGCTCGTCGAGGCGCCGTTCGCCGCGGTCGGCGATGCGTGTGGCCTGACGGAGGACGAGGTGCTCGCGGCGCTGCGCGGTTGGATCGAGTCCGGCGTCGTCAGCCGGGTCGGGGCGGTATTCGCGCCGCGACGGGTCGGTGCGAGCGCGCTCGCGGCGCTCGCGGCACCGGTCGCCGAACTCGACAAGATCGCCGCGCGCGTCAGCGCGATCCCCGAGGTGAACCACAACTATCAGCGTGAGCATGCGTTCAACCTGTGGTTCGTCGTTACCGCGGCGACGATCGAGCGACTCTGCTGGATCGTCGCCGACATCGAGCGCGATACCGGCTGCATGGTCATCGTGCTGCCGCTCGAAGAGGAGTTCCACATCGATCTCGGCTTCGATCTCGCAGGCGGCGCCCGCCCCCGGGCGCGCCGCCGGTCGCCGGAGCTGCCGCCGCTCGGCGAGCGTGCCTGTGGGCTCGGCCCGCTCGAGCGCCGGCTGATCACCGGACTGCAGGCGGGGCTGCCGCTCGAGCCGCGGCCGTTCGCTGCGCTCGCGCGCGGAGCCGGGTTCGACGAGACCGAGGCGATCGCGCTGCTCGGCCGATGGCTCGACGATGGACTGATCAAGCGTTTCGGTGTCGTCGTGCGCCACCACGAACTCGGCTTCCGAGCGAACGCGATGTGCGTCTGGGACGTCCCGGACGAGCAGGTCGCGGCGCTCGGGCGGCTGCTCGCCGGCGAGCCGGCGGTCACGCTGTGCTACCGGCGCACCCGGGTGCCGCCGCACTGGCGCTACAACCTGTTCTGCATGATCCATGGCAAGTCGCGCGACCGCGTGCAGGCGCTGCGCGACGAGCTCGCCGAACGGCTGGATCTCGACCGCTGGCCGCATGCGGTGCTGTTCAGCTGTCGGCGCTTCAAGCAGCACGGCGCCCGCTACCTCACCGAGGCCGCCGCATGACGGACACGATGAAAACGGCTGGCGCGCGGGCCGAGCTCGATGCGACCGACCGCGCGCTGATCAACGCGCTGCAGGGCGACTTTCCGCTGAGCCGCGAGCCGTTCGCGGAGGTCGCCAAGCGCGTCGGCCTCGCCGAGGCGGAGGTCATCGCCCGCGTGCGCCGGCTGCTCGATGCGCGCGTGCTGACGCGCTTCGGGCCGATGTTCCAGATCGAGCGCATCGGCGGCGCATTCTGTCTCGCGGCGATGCAGGTGCCCGAGCCCGACTTCGAGCGCGTCGCCGCTGCGGTCAATGCGTTTCCCGAGGTCGCGCACAACTACCGCCGCGAGCATGCGCTGAACATGTGGTTCGTGCTCGCGACCGAGACGCCGGCCGGCATTGCGGACACCGCGGGGCGGATCGAGGCGGCCACCGGCCTGCCGGTGTTCAGGTTCCCGAAGGAACGGGAGTACTTCGTCGAGATGAAGCTGGAGGCGTGATGGGCGAACAGCAGGGCATCGGCACTGCGGACGACGTCGAGCGCCGCATCATCGTCGCGACGCAGGCGGGCCTGCCGCTCGTCGCGCGGCCGTGGGACGAGGTCGCCGCAAGCGTCGGGATCGGCGTCGACGAGCTCCTCGCGCGCGTGCGCTCGATGCTCGACCGCGGCGTGATCCGGCGCATCGGCGCGGTGCCGAACCACTACGCGATCGGCTATACCGCGAACGGCATGAGCGTCTGGGATATCGACGATGCGCGCGTCGATGCTGTCGGCGAGTTCGTCGGCGCGCTCGACGGCGTCACGCACTGCTACCGCAGACCGCGCCGCCTGCCTGAGTGGCCGTACAACCTCTTCGCGATGGTGCACGGCCGCAATCGGGACGCCGTCGAACGCCAGATCGGCGATATCGAGGCGCGTATCGGCGAGCGCTTCCCCGGCGCATGCCGGGCCCGCGACCTGCTGTTCTCGTCGGCGATCCTGAAAAAGACCGGGCTGCGCCTCGGCGCTCCCGGCTGAACACGCGAACGACATGCCCCCTTCGCTTCCAGCCCGAGCGCAGTGAGCCTCGCCACCGACGACCCGCCCGGCATGGCGCAAGCCCGGCCGCAGCGCTTGTTTGTCCCCGTTTTTCGTGCCGCCGCGCCCTACCTGCGTGGCATTTCACATCGCAATGATTGGGGCTTCAGCATTAATCCCCACAACGTCTGTGGAAATTTAAGGCACATCAAAGATTACCGGTTTCGGAGGGGTCAATATCCACCCCGGTAAGTAGGACATCCCGCATCGCACAAGGAGAAGGAAGTGCAAAACAATAGTTGGATGGGAAAGGCATTGGCCATGGCGGTACTCCCGATGGCTGTCGGAGCGGTCTGGGCGCAATCGGCGCCTGAGATGACCGATGGCGAGAAGGAGAAAGCCAAGCAGATCTACTTCGAGCGATGTGCCGGCTGCCACGGCGTGCTGCGCAAGGGCGCGACCGGCAAGAACCTCGAGCCGCACTGGACGAAGACCGCGGCCGACGGCACCAAGACCGAAGGCGGCACGCTCAAGCTCGGCACGGAGCGTCTCGAGAAGATCATCTCCTACGGCACCGAAGGCGGGATGGTGAACTACGACGACATCCTGACGAAGGACGAAATCAACATGATGGCGCGGTACATCCAGAACACGCCGGATGTGCCGCCGGAGTTCTCGCTTCAGGACATGAAGAACAGCTGGAAGCTCCTTGTTCCGGTTGCCGAGCGTCCGAAGAAGCAGATGAACAACATCAACCTGAAGAACGTCTTCGCGGTGACGCTGCGCGACGCGGGCAAGCTCGCGCTGATCGACGGTGACACGCACAAGATCTGGAAGGTGCTCGACACCGGCTACGCCGTGCATATCTCGAGGCTGTCGGCGTCGGGTCGCTACGTGTATACGGTCGGCCGCGACGGCCTGACGACGATCATCGACATGTGGTACGAGGAGCCGAAGACGGTCGCGACGGTCCGCCTCGGCTCGGACGCGCGCTCGGTCGATACGTCGAAGTTCAAGGGCTTTGAGGACAAGTACCTGATCGGCGGCACGTACTGGCCGCCCCAGTACTCGATCATGGACGGCGAGACACTGGAGCCGATCAAGGTCGTGTCCACCCGTGGCCAGACGGTCGACGGCGAGTACCACCCCGAGCCCCGCGTCGCGTCGATCGTCGCCTCGCACATCAAGCCGGAGTGGGTCGTGAACGTGAAGGAGACCGGGCAGATTATGCTGGTCGACTACACCGACATCAAGAACCTGAAGACGACGACGATCGAGTCCGCGAAGTTCCTGCATGACGGCGGCTGGGACGCGTCGAAGCGCTACTTCATGGTCGCGGCGAACGCGTCGAACAAGGTCGCGGCGGTCGACACGAAGACCGGCAAGCTCGCGGCGCTGATCGACACCGCGAAGATCCCGCACCCGGGCCGCGGCGCGAACTTCGTCCATCCGCAGTTCGGTCCGGTGTGGACGACGGGCCACCTCGGCGCCGACGTGATCTCCGTGATCTCGACCGCGTCGGACGAAGCCAAGTACGCTAAGTACAAGGACAAGAACTGGAAGGTCGTGCAGGAGCTGAAGATGCCGGGGGCGGGCAACCTGTTCGTCAAGACGCACCCGAAGTCGAAGCACCTGTGGGCCGACGCGCCGATGAACCCGGAGCGGGAGGTCGCCGAGTCGGTGTATGTATATGACATGAACGACCTGTCGAAGGAGCCGCAGCGCCTCGACGTCGCGAAGGACTCGGGCCTGCCGGAAAGCAAGGCGATCCGCCGCGCGACCCACCCCGAGTACAACGAGGCGGGCAACGAGGTGTGGATCTCGCTGTGGGGCGGCAAGACGGACCAGTCGGCGATTGTCGTCTATGACGACAAGACCCTTAAGCTGAAGAAGGTCATCACCGACCCGTCGATCGTCACGCCGACCGGCAAGTTCAACGTGTTCAACACAATGCAGGACATCTATTGATCGCGCTGCCGATCTCCTGCTGATCCATCCCCCGCCGCGGCGGGGGATGGCCTAGGAAGAATGCAATGACAGACAACAGCGGCGACAACAAGCGGCAAGAGCGGGGCGGGCCGTGGGCGTCCTTGCGGCGGCCGAGCATGAAGTATTCGCTCGGCGGCTTGCTGACGGTGGGCGTGATTGCGGGCGTTTTCTTCTGGGGCGGCTTCAACACCGCGCTCGAGGCGACCAACACGGAGAAGTTCTGCATTTCGTGCCACGAGATGGAGAACAACGTCTATCAGGAGTACAAGGAGACCATCCACTACTCGAACCGCACCGGCGTGCGGGCGACCTGTCCCGACTGTCACGTGCCGAAGGACTGGACGCACAAAATGATCCGCAAGGTCCAGGCGTCGAAAGAGGTGTGGGGCAAACTGACCGGAAGCATCGACACGCGCGAGAAGTTCGAAGCCAAGCGGCTGGAGCTCGCGAGGAACGAGTGGAAGCGGATGAAGGCCTCGGATTCGCGCGAGTGCCGCAACTGCCACAGCCTCGAGAGCATGAACACCGAGACGCAGAAGCAGCGTGCGCGCAAGCAGCACGAGATGGCGCGAGAAGACAACATGACGTGCATCGACTGCCACAAGGGCATCGCGCACCACAAGCCGGAAGGCATGACCGAGGAAGATGAAGGTTGAGCCGCGGCAGCCCCGAAATTCGAGCATTCACTGAGAGGAAGCGAACATGAGAAAGACCTTGATCGCGAGTGCGGTCGGCACTCTGCTGGCAGTGGGAGCGGGCAGCGCGCTCGCGGCGGCGCCGGCGGATTGGAGCAAGATTCCGGCGAAGGAGATCACGCTGCTCTATCCCGGCGTGTCGCCGATCGAGTGGATCACGAAGGGGACGGAGCACGGTGGCGCGCGGGCGCTGAAGAAGGGCGAGCGCTGCGCGGACTGCCACGATGAAGAAGCGTCCGACATGGGCACGAAGATGGTGACCGGCAAGAAGATCGAGCCGAGCCCGATCGCCGGCAAGGCGCCCGCGATTCCCGTCAAGGTGCAGGCCGCGCACGACGGCGAGAACCTGTATCTCCGCTTCTCGTGGACACAGCCGAAGGCGTCTGGCGGCGCGAAGATGGACGACAAGAACCCGGTCAAGATCGCGTACATGCTCGAATCCGGCGGCAAGGTCGAACTCGCCGACCTCGCGGGCTGCTGGGCGAGCTGCCACAACGACTCGCGCACGATGCCGGGCGCGGCCGAGACGAAGACGAAGTACGTCAAGGGCGGGTCGCTCGCCGAGGGACGCTTCTACGACCTCGTCCAGTGGCGCAGCGGCGAGAAGAAGGGCTACGACGGCTATGTCGCCGACAAGCGCGTGATGGAAGGCGGCAAGGGTCTCGTCAGCGCCGACGGCAAGCTCGACGGCAACACCTGGACGGTCGTCTTCACGCGCAAGCTCGCCGGCGGTGGCGAAGGCGACGTCAAGCTCGAAAGCGGCAAGACCTACAACTTCGGCTTCGCGATCCATGACGACAGCGCGGCCGGCCGCTTCCACCACGTCTCGCTCGGCCACCATCTCGGCATCGACGCGAAGGCCGACATCACCGCCGCGAAGCAGTAAGCTTTCGTTGCGCATGCGAGCCGTCTCCCAGCGCGTGCGGGAGACGGCTTTTTTATCTGTGCGCACCCTTGACGGAGGTTCCGATGCCCCTACCGATCCTGATCGCCGCCGCACTGGCGGCGGCCGGTACCGCGATTGCCGCGGAGCACGAGGTGAGCGTGGCCGAGTACAAGTTCGCGCCCGCCGAGTTGCGGATACGCGCCGGCGACACGGTGACCTGGGTCAACCGCGAAAAACGCACGAGCCATTCGGTGCTGTTCAACGCGACTGGCGAGGAGTCGGAACGCCTGTTCCCGGACGAGAAATGGACGCGTGTGTTCCCCGCGGCTGGACGCTTCGAGTACCACTGCGGGCCGCACCCCGAGATGACTGGCGTCGTGGTCGTCGAGGATTGATGCGGCCGACCGCGGCCCCCTCTGCGGCGCCATGCCGTCGTCTTCGCTCCTCTGGCTTGACCCGCATCATTTTGCCGGCGCCGCGTCTCCGGTGTAATCACCGCACCTAGGAGAGTCCCATGTTCCGCATCTCGAGCTTCATCCGCGAACTCGACCACCCGACCCCGGCGCGCCCGCGCGGCAACCCGCCCGGTCCGGTCGTGATCTGGAACCTGATCCGCCGCTGCAACCTCACCTGCAAGCACTGCTACTCGATCTCGGCCGACAAGGACTTCCCGGGCGAGCTGTCGACCGACGAAGTCTTCCGCGTCATGGACGACCTCAAGGCCTTCCACGTGCCGGTGCTGATCCTGTCGGGCGGCGAGCCGCTGCTGCGACCCGACATCTTCGAAATCGGCCGACGCGCGAAGGCGATGGGGTTCTATGTCGGCCTGTCGAGCAACGGCACGCTGATCGACCGATCGAACATCGACGCGATCGCCGAAACCGGCTTCGATTACGTCGGCGTGAGTCTCGACGGCATCGGCGCGACGCACGACAAGTTTCGCCGCCTCGACGGCGCGTTCGATGCGTCGATGCGCGGCATCGGGCTGTGCCTCGAGCGCGGCATCAAGGTCGGCGTGCGCTACACGATGACCGAGGACAACGCGCACGATCTGCCGGCGTTGCTGCATCTGGTCGAGGACGCAGGCATCGACAAGTTCTATTTTTCGCACCTCAATTACGCCGGCCGCGGCAACAAGTACCGCGGTGACGACGCGCGGCACCAGACGACGCGCGGCGCGATGGATCTCTTGTTCGACACCTGCCTGGATTTGCACCGGCGCGGCATCGAGAAGGAATTCGTCACCGGCAACAACGATGCCGACGGTGTCTACATGTATCACTGGGTCGCGCGCCGCTTTCCCGACCGCGCCGAGCATATCCGCGCGAAGCTGCTGCAATGGGGCGGCAACGCGAGCGGCGTCAATGTCGCGAACATCGACAATCTCGGTGTCGTCCATCCCGACACGATGTGGTGGCACGTGCCGCTCGGCAACGTGCGCGAGCGGCCGTTCTCGGAAATCTGGACTGACGTCTCGGACCCGCTGATGGCGGGGCTGAAGCGTCATCCGCGCCAGGTCGTCGGACGTTGTGGCGAGTGCAAGTTCCTCGCGATCTGCAACGGCAGCTCGCGCGTGCGCGCGCAGCAGATCACCGGCGACCCGTGGGTCGAAGATCCGGCCTGTTATCTCAGCGACGAGGAAATCGGCGTCGCGGCGGCGGACTACGGCAGCGAGCGCGTCGTGACGACGCCGTTTCCGCGCCGCCGCAGCGCCTGACCTTCGAATGGATTGACGATGAAAGCCCGCAATGCGCCACGCACCATCGCTGCCCGTGCGCCGTACCGAATCGTCGCCGCAGCCGCACTCGTCGTCGCGGCGGCTGCCGGCTATGCGTCCGCCCGTGCGGACGACACGCCAGGCCCCATAAGTCACTACCAACAACATTGCGCGACGTGCCACGGCGCGGACCGCCTCGGCGGCACCGGTCCGGCGCTGCTGCCGGAAAACCTCGCGCGCCTGAAGAAGGACGAAGCGCTCGACGTGATTCGCGGCGGACGCACGGCGACGCAGATGCCGGCGTTCGGCGGCGTCCTGAACGCCGACGAGATCGCCGCGCTCGGCGCGTGGATCTACTCGCCGGTCGTGCCGGCGCCAAAATGGAGTGAGGCAGACATCCGCGCGTCGCGCATCGCGCATGTCGATCCCGCGACCCTCTCTGCGAAGCCGGTGTTCGACGCCGACCCGATGAACCTCTTCGTCGTCGTCGAGAGCGGCGACCACCACGTGTCGGTGCTCGACGGCGACCGCCTCGAGCCGATCCACCGCTTCCCGTCGCGCCACGCGCTGCACGGGGGGCCAAAGTTCACGCAGGACGGCCGCTACGTGTTCTTCGGCTCGCGCGACGGCTGGGTCACGAAGTACGACCTGTGGAACCTCAAGGTCGTCGCCGAGATCCGCGCCGGCATCAATACGCGCAACGTCGCGGTGTCGCCCGACGGCCGCCACGTCGCGGTCGCGAACTACCTACCCCACACGCTCGTGCTGCTCGACGGCGACCTGAACCTGCTGAAGTCGATCGACGTCACCGACCGCGAAGGCAAGAAGACGTCGCGCGTGTCCGCAGTCTATGAGGCGACACCGCGCAACTCCTTCGTCGCCGCGCTGAAGGACGTGCCCGAAGTGTGGGAGATCAGCTACGACCAGACCGCCGAGGAAATCCCGACCGGTTACGTGCACGACTACCAGTACCGCGAGGGCGCGTTCGTCCGCGGCTACCTCAACCCGCGGCGGACCGAACTCGCCGAAGTGCTCGATGACTTCTTCTTCACGCAGGACTACTCGACGCTGCTCGGCGCGTCGCGCGACGGCGTCGGTCAGGTCGTGCAGCTGGACGTGCGCCGCAAGATCGCCGATCTGCCGCTCGACGGCATGCCGCACCTGGGGTCGGGGATCACCTGGGACTGGCAGGGCCGGCGCGTGATGGCGAGCACGAACCTGAAGGCCGCCGAAGTCACGGTCATCGACATGCAGGACTGGAGCGTCGTCAAACGCATCCCGACGCGCGGCCCCGGCTTCTTCCTGCGCAGCCACGAGAACAGCCGCTACGCCTTCGTCGACTCGATGATGAGCCGGGACGCGAAGAACGTGCTGCAGGTCATCGACAAGCAGACGCTCGAAGTCGTGCGGGAACTGAAGACCGACCCCGGCAAGACGCTCGCGCACATCGAGTTCACGCGCGACGGGCGCTACGCGCTCGCGAGCCTGTGGGAGATGGACGGCGCCGTGATCGTTTACGACGCGAAGACGCTCGAGGAGGTCAAGCGCCTCCCGATGAAGAAGCCGGTCGGCAAGTACAACGTCTGGAACAAGATCACGCGCGAGGAAGGCACGAGCCACTGACGCGGCGGGCCGTGCGCGGCGTCCGGAACGTGCCGTTCCAGTGCGCTCCCCGACGCTCAGCCGACCGCGGGCACGAATTTCAGCGCGACGCCGTTGTTGCACCAGCGCTTGCCGGTCGGTGGCGGGCCGTCGTCGAAGATATGCCCCTGGTGCCCGCCGCAGCGCGCGCAGTGATATTCCGTCCGCGGCAGGATCAGCTTGAAGTCCCGCTTCGTTTCGAAATGTCCGGGGATCGACGTGTAAAAGCTCGGCCAGCCGGTGCCGCTGTCGTACTTCATGTCCGACGTGAAGAGCGCGAGATCGCAGCCGGCGCAGCGGTATTCCCCGGCCCGCTCTTCGTCGTTGAGCGGGCTACTGCCCGCACGCTCCGTTCCTTCGTCGCGCAAGACGTCGAACTGCTCCGGCGTCAGCACCTTGCGCCATTCTGCTTCCGAGCGGCGGATCTTCTCGATTTTCACCGGCGCGGATTCCCCGTTCGCCGAGTGCGTCGCGCGAATGAGCGGAATCGACGCCGTGCCGAGCAGGCCGGCCAGAAATAAACGCCTTTTCATCGTTGCTTCTCTCCATTGCCGGCGGTGTCGCCCCACAGCGATTCGAGCCGCCGGTCACGTCCGCAACCGTGACGGTAGAACTTGTAGCGCAGCGGATTCTTCAGGTAATAGTCCTGATGGTATTCCTCGGCCGGATAGAACGTGCTGGCAGGAACGATCTCGGTGACGATCGGCTGCGGAAACGGCTTGTTCGCCGCGAGCGCTTCACGCGAGCGTTCCGACGTGACCCGCTGCGCTTCGTCCGCGTAAAAGATTGCGGCGCGGTACTGGTTGCCGCGGTCGCAGAACTGTCCGCCGGCATCGGTCGGGTCGATATTTGGCCAAAAGGTTTCGAGCAGTTGCTCGTAACTGATCTTCTTCGGGTCGTATTCGATGCGAATTGCCTCGAAATGCCCCGTCCCACCCGACGACACCGCCTTGTAGGTCGGATTCGCGACGTTTCCGCCGGTGTAACCCGATGTCGTCGAGATCACGCCGTCGAGCTTGTCGAACGGGGGCTCCATGCACCAGAAGCAGCCCCCGGCGAAGACCGCCGTCGCCCGCTGCGGAGCGGCCTGCGCCGGCTCGGCGGCGCTGTCCGAGATTGCGATTGCCAGAGCGCTCGCGAGAACTGCATTGGCCAGCGCCCGTCGCCGGCTGCGCACGATCCCTGCCATCAAGTCCTCCTCCGCTCACAACGTTTGTTGGACAGGGCGGCATTGAAATCGATTCCCGCGAGTTGCAGCCGATCTTGCCTGGATGGAGAGTGCGAGGACCGGGCAACCGCCGCAAATGCAATTTTGCGCAACGCGTAAGAGCCTGAACGCCCACGCCGCACCTCCGGAACGCCGAAATATTCGAAAAATGCTTGCACGGATCGAACGGCTTGCCTAAAATGCGCAGCTCTTGCAGGCGCGTAGCTCAGCTGGTTAGAGCACCACCTTGACATGGTGGGGGTCGTTGGTTCGAGTCCAATCGCGCCTACCAACACTTGGAGCTGGAAGAAGGATGTTCCGAACTACTGCCGTAGCCGGAAGCTGAAATCGGGCTCCACTGTAGTACCTGCAGGAAAAAGTGCGGCCCGTCCGCACTTTTTTTTCGTCCACAGTTCGCTGAACCACTAGTCCGAGGCTTCGACACATGCCGAACATCACGCTTCCCGACGGTTCCGTCCGCCGCTTCGATCGCCCGGTCACCGTGTCCGAGGTGGCGGCGTCGATCGGAGCCGGGCTCGCGAAGGCGGCGCTCGCCGGCAAGGTGGATGGTCGGCTCGTCGATCTCTCGCACCGCATCGAAACCGACACGCCGTTGGCGATCGTCACCGACAAGAGCGATGAAGGCGTCGAGGTCCTCCGGCACTCGACGGCGCACCTGCTCGCGCACGCGGTCAAGGAGCTGTTCCCGGACGCCCAGGTCACGATCGGCCCGGTGATCGAAAACGGCTTCTACTACGATTTCGCGTACAAGCGTCCCTTCACGCCGGAGGATCTGGAAAAGATCGAGAAGCGCATGGCGGAACTCGCGAAGCGCGAGATTCCCGTGGCGCGGGAAGTGTGGCCCCGCGACCGGGCCGTCGAGTTCTTCAAGTCGCAGGGCGAGAACTACAAGGCGGAGATAATCGCGTCGATCCCGCAGGCCGAGGATGTGTCGCTGTATCGCCAGGGTGATTTCATCGACCTGTGCCGCGGCCCCCACGTGCCGTCGACCGGCCGGCTCAAGGTCTTCAAGCTGACGAAAGTCGCCGGCGCGTACTGGCGCGGCGACTCGAAGAACGAGATGCTGCAGCGGATCTACGGCACCGCGTGGGCGAAGAAGGAAGACCTCGAGAGCTATCTCCACATGCTCGAAGAGGCCGAGAAGCGCGACCACCGCAAGCTGGGGCGCCTGCTCGATCTCTTCCACATCCAGGAAGAGGCGCCGGGGATGGTGTTCTGGCACGCGAAAGGCTGGACGCTGTGGCAGCAGGTCGAGCAGTACATGCGCCGCACGATCGGCGAAAACGGCTACCAGGAAGTGAAGACCCCGCAGATCGTCGACCGCTCGCTGTGGGAAAAATCCGGCCACTGGGGCATGTATTCGGATCTGATGTTCACGACGCAGTCCGAGAAGCGCGACTTCGCGGTCAAGCCGATGAACTGCCCGTGCCACATCCAGATCTTCAACCAGGGGCTGAAGAGCTACCGCGACCTGCCGCTGCGCATGGCCGAGTTCGGCTCCTGTCACCGCAACGAGCCGTCCGGGTCGCTGCACGGCATCATGCGCGTGCGCAATTTCGTGCAGGACGACGCCCACATCTTCTGCGCCGAAGACCAAGTGCAGGCCGAGTCGGCGGCGTTCATCGAACTGCTGCAGAAGGTCTATGCCGACTTCGGTTTCAACGAGATCCTGATCAAGCTGTCGACGCGGCCCGACAAGCGCGTCGGGACCGACGAGCAGTGGGATGCGGCCGAAGCGGCGCTCGCCGCGGCACTCGATGCGCAGGGCCTCGCGTACGATCTGCAGCCCGGCGAAGGCGCATTCTACGGGCCGAAGATCGAGTTCTCGCTGAAGGACTGCCTGAACCGCGTCTGGCAGTGCGGCACGCTGCAGCTCGACTTCAACCTGCCGGTGCGCCTCGGCGCCGAGTATGTCGCCGACGACAATACGAAGAAGTATCCGGTGATGCTGCACCGGGCGATCCTCGGCTCGCTCGAGCGCTTCATCGGCATCCTGATCGAGCATTACGCCGGGGCGCTGCCGATGTGGCTAGTGCCGGTGCAGGCGGTCGTGCTGAACATCTCCGAAGGGCAGGCGGAATACGCAATTGAAGTTACGAAACGCTTGAAGCAGGCGGGTTTCCGGGTCGAGTCGGATTTGCGTAACGAGAAGATTAACTATAAAATTCGCGAACATAGCGTGCACAAACTGCCATACCAGATCGTCATCGGCGAAAAGGAAAAGGCGGCGGGCCTCGTGGCCGTGCGCGTTCGGGGCGGCCAGGATCTTGGCCAGATGACCCTCGATACATTGATCGAGCGTTGGCAGCGCGAAGTCGAAGCGCGGTCGGCCTCGATCTGATTTTTTGGCTTTCGTGGAGAACGAACCATCGCTCAAGAAAAGAAGCAGCGCGTCAATGAGGAGATCAGCGCGCCCGAAGTCCGTCTGATCGGCGAAGACGGCGAGCCGCTCGGCATCGTGTCGCTGAACGCGGCGCTGAACGCGGCCGAGGAGGCCGGGCTGGACCTGGTCGAGATCGCGCCGATGGCGCAGCCCCCGGTCTGCCGGGTGATGGATTTCGGCAAGTTCAAGTACCAGGAGCAGAAGAAGGCCCACGAGGCCCGGCTCAAGCAGAAGCAGGTTCAGATCAAGGAGGTCAAGCTCCGGCCGGCGACGGACGAGAACGACTACCAGATCAAGTTGCGGAATCTGAAGCGTTTTCTCGAGGACGGCGACAAGTGCAAGGTGACCTTGCGCTTCCGCGGGCGCGAGATGGCTCACCAGGAATTCGGGCTGCGACAGCTCGAGCGCGTGAAGGCGGACCTGGAAGAACTCGGCCAGGTCGAGCAGATGCCCAAGATGGAAGGGCGTCAGATGATCATGGTGATCTCCCCGAAGAAGAATCGCTGATCGGGCGAAACGAATTCGCCTCCCGCTTTCGGGCGGGGGCAAAACCGCGGGACAAAGTCCGGCGGAAAACAAGTGGTGTCAGGTCGAAAACGCGCCGCGTGGCGACGCTACCTGACGGCATTCATAAACCTGGAGTTAGCAATGCCCAAGATGAAGACGAAGAGCGGAGCCGCGAAGCGGTTCAAGGTCCGCTCGAGTGGCGGGATCAAGCGGTCCCAGGCGTTCAAGCGCCACATCCTTACGAAGAAGACGACCAAGAGCAAGCGCCAGCTGCGCGGCATGACAGAAGTTCACGCCGCCGACGAGAAGCTGATCCGCGCCATGCTGCCTTACGCCTGATAGGAGACCGCCATGCCCAGAGTCAAACGTGGTGTAACCGCCCGCGCGCGTCACAAGAAGGTTCTCGATCAGGCCAAGGGTTACCGCGGCCGCCGCAAGAACGTATATCGCATCGCCAAGCAGGCGGTGATGAAGGCCGGTCAGTACGCATACCGTGACCGCCGCCAGCGCAAGCGCCAGTTCCGCACGCTGTGG
Source organism: Aromatoleum sp. (assembly GCF_036675785.1). NCBI lineage: Bacteria > Pseudomonadati > Pseudomonadota > Betaproteobacteria > Rhodocyclales > Rhodocyclaceae > Aromatoleum > Aromatoleum sp. The sequence continues at coordinate 77,788 of NZ_JAKFEF010000069.1, read as the reverse complement.
ATCGCCCGTATCAATGCGGCCGCGCGTGAAGTCGGTCTGACCTATAGCACCTTCATGAACGGCCTGAAGAAGGCCGCGATCGAAGTCGATCGTAAGGTGCTGGCCGACCTGGCCGTGTTCGACAAGGCGGCGTTTGCGGCGCTTGCCGATCAGGCCCGGGCCAAACTCGCTGCGTAAGCCAACGCGGCGCGAAAAAAGGAGGCTTGGCCTCCTTTTTTTTTCTGAATTTTCGATGGCACGCAAATGGATAAGCTCGATCAACTCGTTCAACAGGCTTCGGCGGAGTTCGCTGCGGCCGCTGACGGCGTCCAACTCGAACAGGCCAAGGCCCGCTACCTCGGCAAGACCGGCGCGCTGACCGAGCGCCTGAAGGGGCTCGGCAAGCTCGCCGCGGAGGAGCGGCGTGCGGCCGGCGCCGAGATCAACCGTGCGAAGGACGCGATCGAGGGGGCTCTCGAGGCTCGGCGCGAGGCGCTGCGCGAGGCGCTGTTGCAGGCCCAGCTGGCGGCCGAAGCGCTCGACGTCACGCTGCCCGGGCGCGGTGAGGGGCAGGGCGGCCTGCATCCGGTGAGCCGCACTCTCGAGCGCATCGAGGCGCTGTTCCGCTCGATCGGCTTCGTCGTCGCCGACGGCCCCGAGATCGAAACCGACTGGCACAACTTCACCGCGCTCAACACGCCTGAAAACCACCCGGCGCGTTCGATGCACGACACCTTCTACCTCGAAGGCCATGACGACGTGCTGCTGCGTACGCACACCAGCCCGGTACAGATCCGCACGATGCAAGCGCACGTCGCGCGCTACGGCGATAGTGAGTCGCTGCCCGAACTGCGCATCATCGTGCCCGGACGCGTCTATCGCGTGGATTCGGACGCGACGCATTCGCCGATGTTCCATCAGGTCGAAGGGCTTTGGGTCGGCGAGTCGGTGAGCTTCGCGGATCTGAAGGGCGTGATCGCCGACTTCCTGCGCAAGTTCTTCGAGAGCGACGACCTCAAGGTCCGATTCCGTCCGTCGTTCTTCCCGTTCACCGAGCCGAGCGCCGAGATCGACGTCGCGTTCATGAGTGGCGCGCTCGAAGGCCGCTGGCTGGAGATCGCCGGCTGCGGCATGGTTCATCCGAACGTGTTGCGCTTCGGCGGAATCGATCCCGAGCGTTACACGGGATTCGCATTCGGCATGGGGCCCGACCGGCTGACGATGCTGCGCTACGGCGTCAATGATCTGCGTCTGTTCTTCGAAGGCGACCTGCGCTTCTCGAGCCAATTCAGGTAATCGAATCATGCAATTTTCGGAATACTGGTTGCGGAGCTTCGTGAATCCTCCGCTCGACAGCGACGCCCTCGGCCACCTGCTGACGATGGCCGGTCTCGAAGTCGAAGAATCGGTGCCGGCGGCGCCGGCATTTTCGGGCGTCGTCGTTGCCCGGATCGTCGAGGCCGGGAAGCACCCGAACGCCGACAAGCTGAAGCTGTGCAAGGTCGATGCGGGACAAGGCGAACTGCTGCAGATCGTCTGCGGCGCGCCGAACGCCGCCACCGGCATGAAAGTCCCGTGTGCCGTCGTCGGCGCGAGCCTGCCCGCCTTCGCGATCAAGGCCGCGAAGCTGCGCGGCGTCGAGTCGTTCGGCATGTTGTGTTCAGCGCGCGAACTCGGGCTCTCCGACGATCACGGCGGCTTGCTCGAATTGCCGCCCGATGCGCCGATCGGCCAGGACGTGCGCGAGTATTTCGCGCTCGACGACACGCTTTTCACGATCAAGCTTACGCCCAACCGTTCCGATTGCCTGAGCCTTGCCGGCGTCGCGCGCGAAGTCGCGGCGCTGACCGGCCAACCGCTCGCACTGCCGCCGCTCGACCCGGTCGCGCCGACGATCGACGAGCGGCGCGTGATCGTGCTCGACGCGCCGGAAGGCTGTCCGCGCTACTGCGGCCGGATCTTGCGCGGAGTGGATGCGAAGGCGCCGACGCCGGACTGGATGAAGCAGCGGCTGCAGCGCAGCGGGCTGCGTTCGGTCAGCGCGCTCGTCGACGTGACGAACTACGTGATGCTCGAACTCGGCCAGCCGCTGCACGCGTTCGACAACGCGAAACTCGCCGGCGCAATTCACGTGCGTTATCCGCGCGACAGCGAACAGGTGCTGCTGCTCAACGAGCAGACCGTGACACCCGCCGCCGACACGCTGCTGATCGCCGACGAAGCGCGTGCGCTCGCGCTCGCCGGCATCATGGGCGGCGACGAAAGCGGCATCACGCTCGACACCGTCGATCTCTTCCTCGAGAGCGCATTCTTCGCGCCGGCCGCGATCGCCGGGCGCGCGCGCAGCTACGGCTTCGTGTCCGACGCGTCGCACCGCTTCGAGCGCGGCGTCGATTTCGCCCTCGCGTCGCAGGCGATCGAGCGTGCGACAAAGCTGATCCTCGACATCTGCGGCGGCGCCGCCGGCCCCGTCGAGGAAGCCGTCGCGCCGGATCACCTGCCGCTGCGCAACGCGGTCCGCCTGCGTCCGGCGCGGGCGCGGCGTCTCCTCGGCATCGATCTCGACGACGACGCGATCGTCCAACTGCTCGAAAGCGTCCACCTGTCGGTGCGGCGCGACGGCGATGCGCTGCTTGTCGAGCCGCCGTCGTTCCGCTTCGACATCGAGATCGAGGAGGATCTGATCGAGGAGATCGCGCGGCTGCACGGTTACGACGCGATTCCCGCAGTCGCCCCGCAAGGCGCGCTCGCGATGCTCGACCGCTCGGAGTCGAGCCGCAGCGCGTGGGACGTCCGGTGCCGGCTCGCCGGGCGCGGCTATCAGGAAGTCGTTAACTATGCTTTCGTCGAGGAGGCGTGGGAACGCGATTTCTGCGCGAACGAGACGCCGATCCGCCTCGCGAACCCGATCGCGAGCCAGATGAGCGTGATGCGTTCGAGCCTGATTCCCGGCCTCGCGGCGAACCTCGTCGCGAACCGCAAGCGCCAGCAGTCGCGCGTGCGCGTATTCGAGGTCGGCCGCTGCTTCGAGCGCAAGGCGGACGGTGAGCCGGTTGCCGGTTTCCACCAGCCGCTGCGGATCGCTGCGCTCGCCGCCGGGCTCGCACTACCCGAGCAGTGGGGCAGCGCGTCCCGGTCGATCGATTTTTTCGATGTGAAGGGCGATCTCGAAGCGCTGTTCGCGCCGCGTGCGCTCAGCTTCGAGCCGGTCTCGCACTCGGCGCTGCATCCGGGGCGCGCGGCAACGGTGCTGATGGGCGAGCGTCGCATCGGTGTCGTCGGCGAGATTCATCCGGTGTGGGTGCAGCGGTACGAACTGGGCAGCGCACCGGTCGTGTTCGAGGTCGAACTCGATGCCGCGCTCGCGGCCGAACTGCCCGCCCACCGCGAGATTTCGAAGCTGCCGGCGGTCACACGCGATATCGCGCTGGTCATCGAACAGGCGGTTCCGGTCGCGCGTGTTCTCGAGGTCATGAACGAGGACGCCGCACCGATCGTGAAGGGAATCGAACTCTTCGACGTCTACCATGGCAAAGGCATCGATCCGGGAAAAAAGAGCCTTGCGTTCAGAGTGTTGATGCAAGATACTCAGCGCACTCTCGAGGATGCGGAAGTGGATTCGGCCGTCGAAGCGATCGTGCGTCATGCGGAAACTGCTCTGGGTGCGCGATTGCGTGGATAGTCAGATGAACATCACCCTTACGAAGGCGGAACTCGCCGACCTGCTGTTCGAGCGCGTCGGCCTCAACAAGCGCGAAGCCAAGGACATGGTCGAAGGCTTCTTCGAAGAGATCCGGCAGGCGCTCGAGCGCGGCGAATGCGTCAAGCTGTCGGGTTTCGGAAATTTCCAGCTCCGCGACAAGCCGCAGCGCCCCGGGCGCAATCCGAAGACCGGTGAAGAGATTCCGATCACCGCGCGCCGGGTCGTCACCTTTCACGCGAGCCAGAAGCTGAAGGCCGCTGTGGAGCAGTTGAGCGATGCAAGCAAGCAGCCATAACGACGAGGCGGAGCAACTCCCGCCGATTCCCGCCAAGCGTTATTTCACGATCGGCGAAGTCAGCGAGCTGTGCGCGGTGAAGCCGCACGTGCTCCGGTACTGGGAGCAGGAGTTCACCCAGCTGAAACCCGTGAAGCGGCGTGGCAACAGGCGCTACTACCAGCACCACGAGGTGCTGCTCGTGCGCCGGATCCGCGAACTGCTCTACAACGAGGGCTTCACGATCTCCGGGGCGCGTAACAAGCTCGACGAGACCGCGATTCACCAGCACGAGGAAGCGGAAGAAGCCGACCGCCTTCGCAGCGCGCTCGCGCACGTGCGTGCCGAGATCGTCGAAACGCTCGAACAACTCCGGGCGTGACGCGGACCGCCCGGTAATGGGCGGGGTCGGTCAATTCGCCTCGCTCAGCGCCGGCTTAGGCGAGGTCCGCGCGTGACAGTGGCAAACCGGACCGATACTGCTATAATGCGCACTCGTGTCGGGGCGTAGCGCAGCCTGGTAGCGCACTTGCATGGGGTGCAAGGGGTCGCGAGTTCGAATCCCGCCGCCCCGACCAATAGAATCAAGCACTTGGGCCAGTCGAAAGACTGGCCTTTTTGCTTTTTGGCTTATTCGGAGATCTCGTGTTGCGCTTTCTTCGGGGCTGGCTCGAACCGCGAATTCTCGCGATCGTCGTTGCGGCGACGTCGGCGCTTTGGGCTTTCATCGAAGTCGCCGACGAGGTCATCGAAGGGGAAGCCCACACGGTCGATAGCGCGATTCTTGCGGCATTGGGGGTGACCGGCGATATCGGCCCGCCGTGGCTGCAGGCTGCAGCGCGGGATGTCACCGCGCTCGGAAGTTTCCCGGTGCTCGGGCTCGTCGTGCTGGCGGTCGGCGTCTTTCTCATTCTCGCGCAGAAGCGGCGGACCGCGGCGTTCGTCATTGTCGCGACCGTCAGCGGTGCCCTTGTGTCCTCGCTGCTCAAACACATCTTCTCGCGCCCGCGGCCCGATCTCTTTCCGCACGGCGATTACGTTGTCTCCGCGAGTTTTCCGAGTGGACACGCGATGATTTCCGCGCTCGTTTACCTGACGCTCGGCGCGCTGCTTGCGCGGATCGTCCCGCGCCGCAGGCTGAAGCTCTACGTGATGACCGTCGCGCTGATCCTCACGCTGCTGATCGGGATGAGCCGGGTCTATCTCGGTGTGCATTGGCCGACCGATGTGCTGGCCGGGTGGGCGGCGGGGGCGCTCTGGGCGCTTCTGTGGTGGGGTCTAGCCGAGCTCGTCGGCTCGCGCGAAAAGCAGCCCTGACCCGGGGAGGGGAACCTGCCGCGCGCCGGGCGCGGACGGGGCGCCCGAAGCGTTCCGGCTCTCGTTGATGTCGAGAGCCCGTTGCGTCGATACCGAGGATTTGGAAGCGCCGCTTTGGCCGGACGACGTGGCCGGACTACGCGCCCTGGCCGACGTTGATTGAAAGGCCGCCGTCGATCGTGAAGGTCTGCCCCGTCACGTAGTCGGCATCCTCGGACGCGAGGTACAGCGCGAGTCGCGCGATTTCCCACGGTTCGGCCGCGCGTTTCCACGGGATGTGCTGCACTTGCCGTTCGCGCGCCGCCGGGTCGTCGATCGCCTGCTGGTTCATCGGCGTCAGCACCATCCCCGGCGCGATGTTGTTCACATTGATGTGGTCCGGCGCGAGTTCGAGGCACAGCGTGCGGGTGAGGTTGCGCAAGCCGCCTTCGCGGCGTTGTACGCGGCGGCGTCCGCGAGCGGGATTTCCTCGTGCACCGACGTGACGTTGATGATCTTGCCCCGGCCGCCCGCGGCGCGCCTCTCGCGCACGAAGTGACGGCAGCAATAGAACGGCCCGTACAGGTCAGTCTTCAGAACCCTGTCCCAGTCTTCCGGCGACGTGTCGACCACTGCCCGCCGACGCCGCCGACCGCGGCGTTGTTTACCAGAATGTAGGGAATGCCGAGTGTATTTCGCGTTTCGCGGAAGAGGCGGTCGACTTCGAGCGGCTCGCGCTGGTCCACCCGGATGACTTCGGCTCGGCGGCCCGCTGTTTCGATGCGCCCGCGCGTCTCGTCCGCGCCCTGGCGATCGTCCAGATACGTGACGACGACGTCTGCGCCTTCGGCGGCGAAGGCTTCGGCGATCGCTTGGCCGATGCCGGAGTCCGATCCGGTGACGATTGCAATGCGGTCCTTCAGCCGGTCGTTCATCGCGGCCTCGCGGGTGGTCGATGATCGGCGGGTCCGCAAGCGGCGTTCCCGCGAGACGGCGGAACGGTGTTTGCTGGAATGACCGGACTGCGACGAAACGAAGGAGACCGATATGCTTCTCGAGGCAAAAGGCGAACTGTTCGGCAAGCATCTCGTCGCAACCGACGGCCGGATCGGGACGGTTCGGGACGTGTATTTCGATGACCAGCGCTGGGTCGTGCGCTACCTCGAAGTCGATGCCGGCACCGGAGTGCCAGGGCGAAAAGTCCTGATTTCGCCCGCGTCGATCCGCCGCAACGGCTCCGGCCACAAGGACATCGCGGTCACGCTGACCCGCGAGCAGGTCCGCAACTGTCCGGGGCCGGACGAGCACCAGCCGGTGTCGCGTCAGTTCGAGGAAGCGCACGCGAACTACTACGGTTATCCGTTCTACTGGGACGGCCCTTACCTTTGGGGCACGACGCAACATCCGATCACCGGCGCGCCGTCGGTGACGACTCCGCCGCAGGGAGCGCCGCCGCGCGAGCGCACGCAGGACTTGAAGGAGGCGGAGCAGCAGGCGCGCGAGTCGCACCTGCGCAGCAGCGACGAAGTGATCGGCTACCGGGTCGTCGCGACCGATGGTCCGATCGGTCACGTCGAGGATTTCGTCGTCGACGAAACGAACTGGGGGATCGACCGGATGATCGTCGACACGCGCAACTGGCTGCCGGGCAAACATGTGCTGGTGCCGGTCGATGCCGTCGACAGCGTGGACTGGCTGACGCGCGAGATGCGGCTGAAGGTTACGCGCGACGAAGTCGAGGACGCGCCGCGGGCATAGCGGCGTGCGCGGCCGTCGGAAGCGGCCGCGTGTCCCCGCGATGCAAGAACTGCCGCGCGTTTGAAACCGTTGCCATGACTCAGCGCGGCGCCACCCGCCAGACCACGTTGCCGACGTCGTCGGCGACGAGCAGCGCGCCGCTGCGGTCGATCGCCACGCCGACCGGCCGGCCGTACGCATCACCGTCTGCGGAGAGGAATCCGGTCAGCACGTCGATCGGCTCGCCGCTCGGCAGGCCGTCCGCGAACGGCACGAAGACGACCTTGTAGCCGCTCGGCGGCCTGCGGTTCCACGACCCATGCAGCCCGATGAAGGCCCCGTTGCGGAACGGCGGCGGCAGCGCGCTGCCGTCGGCGAACGCGAGGCCGAGCGGGGCGCTGTGCGGGACGAGCGCGTAGTCGGGCTTGATGGCGGTCGCGACGAGATCGGGCCGCGGCGGCACGACCCGTTCGTCGACGCGGTTGCCGAAGTAGCTGTACGGCCAGCCGTAGAACGCGCCGTCGGCGACCGACGTCAGGTAATCCGGCACGAGGTCGCTGCCGAGTTCGTCGCGTTCGTTGACGACCGTCCACAGCTTGCCCGTGCCGCGGTGCCAGTCGAGTCCGTTCGGATTGCGCAGCCCGCTCGCGAACACGCGGTGCTCCCCGGTTTTCGCGTCCACTTCCCAGATCGCGGCGCGCCCGGCTTCGGCTTCGATGCCGTTCTCGGCGACGTTGCTGTTCGACCCCGTCGTCACGTAGAGCTTCGAACCGTCGGGGCTCGCAATGACGTTCTTCGTCCAGTGATGGTTGAGCCGGCCGGCCGGCAGGTCGACGAGCTTCGTCCCGGACGCGGTAATCGACGTCTGCCCTTCCTCGTAGCGGAAGCGGACGACGGCGTCGGTGTTCGCGACGTACAGGTCACGTCCGACCAGCGTCATGCCGAACGGCGAGTTGAGGCCTTCGAGAAACGCGAAGCGGCCTTCTGCCGTGCCATCGCCGTCCGCATCGCGCAGCAGCGTGATCCGGTTAGCGCTCGGCACGCCTGCGCCGGCGCGTTTCTGGACCATCTTCATCACGCGGCCCTTGATCCCTTTGCCCTGTTCGGGCCGTTCGGGCGCGTTCGTCTCGGCGACGAGCACGTCGCCATTGGGCAGCACGTAGAGCCAGCGCGGATGATCGAGCCCCGTCGCGAACGCGTCGACGCGAGTGCCGGCCGGTCCGGTCGGCTTCACGCCGTCCGGCCATCCCGCTGCGGGCGCGATGTCGACGGTGGGAATCAGCGACTTCGTCGGCGGCGGCAGCGTCGGATCGGGCCCCACGCTGGCCGACGGCAAAAGCTGCGCGTGTTCCGCGCACGCGCCGAGTCCAAGCGAAAACACGACGGATAGGAGGAGCGGGCTGCGATCCATGGACCTTCTCCTGGCAAGACTCCGGTTTGGCGAGCGGCCCGGGATCGGCTGTCCCGGTGCGGGGCGCGGAAGTGGGCGGGGTATGCGAGTGTCGTTGTCGGACTCGACCGCGTGATCAAACGCCATGGTCACGGCCCGTCCGGTTTTTCGTCACGCTCGCGACCCGGAAAACATGCAATCCGCGTGCCCCCGGACCTCGTCCGTCGCAGCCGGGGGCGGTCGGGGAGTGCGCGCCCTAATCCAGCGTCGCGAGATAGGCCGCGATGTCGCGCGCGTCCTGCTCGCCGACGCCGAGATTCGGCATCGCGCTCGCGGCGTTGACGTCCTGCGGCGAGCGCAGCCAGCGGATCATGTTGTCGGGCTCGTTGCGCAGCACGCCGGCGATGTAGGTCCGGCTGCCGATGCCGTCGAGTGGCGGGCCCACCGGCGCGTGTGGCCCGACGAGACCGGGGATCCGGTGGCAGGTCACGCAGGCGTATTGCTGCATCGCCGTTTTGCCGCGTTCCGGGTCGGGCCGGTTGCGCACCGGCATCTCCTCGGTGCGGGCCGGCCCGAGCGCGCCGGTCAGTCCGTCGTAATCGCGGGGCGACAGCTCCGGCAGCTTCTCGACGAACGCGACGACGGCCCAGAGGTCGGCGTCGCTGAGCCGTAACTGCCACGCGGGCATGCCCGTCATCTTGATGCCGTTGCGCACCACCCAGTAGATGTCGGCCGGCGGCCACGCGCGAGCCGTGTGGGCGAGGTTCGCGGGGGCCGGCGTCAGGCCGAGCGCGAACGGTTCCGGTGCGACGCCCGGCGCGCCGTGACACTGCACGCAATGCGCGTCGTAGAGCGCGAGTCCGCGGTCGAGCATCGGCGGGGCGTCGAGCGGCGGCACGACGATGTTCGCCGCGCGCCGCGCGATCGAGCGTCGCATCGCCACATCGAGAATCCGGTAGGTCGGCGCGAGGTGCTGATCCGTCGCCGAGATGTCGTAGAGACCGCCATAGATGACGACGGCCGCGGCGACGGCAACGGTCGCTGCGAGGGCGGACAGCGCGAAAAGAAGTCTTTTCATTTCAGGCCCTGAAGGTAGGCGACGATGTCGCGCGCCTGTCCTTCGGCGATAGGCAGGTCCGGCATCGCGGTTTCGGGGTCGAACTGCTTCGGGTTGCGGATCCACCGGACCATGTTTTCGGGCGTGTTCGGCAACACCCCGCCGAGATAGACGCGCGTCGCGACGCCCTCCAGCGACGGGCCGACGTTGCCGCGTGCCGCCGCGACCCCGGGAATGCGGTGGCAACTGCCGCAGCCGAACTGGCGCAGCAGCAGGCGCCCGTTGTCCGGGTCGCCGCCCAGTGCAGGCGGCGGATTGTCACCGCAGCCGGCGAGGACGATGCAGACGACAGCGGCGAACCGACCGAGCACACGGTGCGGCGACGTCGCCCGGATGGCGGCCGGGAAAAGCGAACCGCTGGAAAGGTCTGCAGTGCTCACTCGCATGGCGTGACGACGAGAACCGGTACGGCTTCCCAGACGATCGCGAGCAGCGCGATCGCCACGAGCCCGCCGGTCATCCAGGACTCGAACCCCTGCCGCCCGCGCAGCTCGGCGATGACGATGAGCGCGCACGCGGTTGCGCCGACGAGCGTCGCCAGCGCGACCGCGAGCGGCACCGGGCCGGGGAACCGGCGTGCACACGCGACGGCCGTGAAACCGTAGATCGCGGCGAAGTGCAGCGCCCAGATGACGACGCCGGAGAGCATGCGCAGGCGGGCGAGATCGGCGTTCATCCGAGCATCCGCGGAAAGCCATGCACGACGGCGACGCCGACGAGGCTCTGCCCGACGGTGTAATGCCAGAAGAGCCGGGCGTTGTCGAACGTGACGCGGCGCACCCGGTCGAGCTTGCCGCTTGCCGCCCGCGCGAGCGTGAACACCGCCATCGTGACGACGACGAACGCCTGGAAACCGGCGAGCGACGCGAGCAGCCAGACGATTGCGCCGTAGGCCGAAGCGGCCGGCGGAAAGTCGCGTTGTGCGCAGACCTCGACGGCGACGGCGGCGACCAGGAGAAGCAGGCCGGCGACGAGCGGGGCGCCGATCCGGCGCTGGCCCGCCGAGAGCCGGCGGTTCGCGAGCCCGACCGCGAGGCTGCTCGCGCCGAGCAGCAGCGCCTCGGCGAACGGGTAGGCGAGGCCCGGAAGCTGCGCGGGCGCGGGCCATGTCCACGGCGCGACCGTCCACAGGTAAAGGTAGGAGAACACCGCGCAGCCGTAGAGCGCAGCTGAGACGAGCAGCAGCACGACGACGCCCCACCACGACTGGGAGCGCGGGCCGCTCAGATAGGCCGGCAGGTGGATGCCGCCGCCGATCTCGATCGGCGCGGCGGGCGGCGCCGGGTCGAGTGCCCACGCCCAGTGCAGCATGCCGGCGATCGCGATGACGCCGCAGACCGCCGCGGGTACGACGAGCTTCACCGTCAGCAGCAGGAAGAACGCCGCGGTGAACCACGCCGCGACCAGCGGCGCCCAGCCGGGCATCGGCATGCGCAGCAGGAACTCCGGTCTGGCATCGAGCGCGCTCGTGACGATCGTCTCGCGCCCGCCGGTCGGCGCACCCGGCAGGTAGTAGTGACCGGCCTCGACGTCCGCAGCGAGGTTCGGTTGATCCCACAGCGGCTCGCGGCTCGTGACGATCGGAATGCTGCGGCTGGAATAATTGCCGTTCGGCAGCCATTCGAGCGTGCCGGCGTTCCAGACGTTGCCGGCGTTGTCCTCGGACGCCATGCGGAACTTCCGCGCGACATCGACGATGAAGACGAGCACGCCGGCGGCGATCAGGAACGCGCCGACCGTCGACACGAAATTGAGCGCGTCCCAGCCGTAGCCCGCGGCGTACGTATAGACCCGGCGCGGCATCCCCGCGAGCCCGGTGATGTGCATCGGGAAGAACGCGATGTTGAAGCCGACGAACATCAGCCCGAAGACCCAGCGCCCGAGCCGTTCCGACAGACGGTGGCGGCTCGTGTAGGGCATCCAGTAGTAGAAGCCCGCGAACAGCGGAAACACCATGCCGCCGATCAGCACGTAATGCAGGTGGGCGACGATGAAGTAGCTGTCGTGCGCCTGCCAGTCGAACGGGATCACCGCGACCATCACGCCGGTGAGCCCGCCGAGGACGAAGGTGAAGAGGAAGCCGAGGACGAAGAGCGCGGGTGTCGTCATCTTCACGCGCCCGCGGCCGTGCGCGAGCGTCGCGATCCACGCGAACACCTGGACGCCCGCCGGAATCGCGACCGCCATGCTCGCGGCCTGGAAGAACGACAGCGACAGCTGCGGAATGCCGGTCGCGAACATGTGGTGCACCCACAGGCCGAAGCTCAGGAACGCGGTCGCCGCGAGCGCCAGCGCGACGTAGCGGTAACCGACGAGCGGCGCCTGCACCAGCGTCGGCACGATCATCGAAACCATGCCGGCGGCCGGCAGGAAGATGATGTAGACCTCCGGGTGGCCGAAGAACCAGAACAGGTGCTGCCACAGCAGCGGGTCGCCGCCGAGTTCGGCGACGAAGAACGGCCAGTGGAACGCGCGTTCGAGTTCGAGCAGCGCGGTCGCGAGGATCACCGCCGGAAACGCGAAGATGATCATCACCGCAAACACGAGCATCGCCCACGCGAAGATCGGCATCCTGCCGAGCGTCATCCCGGGCGCGCGCGTGCGCAGCACGCCGACGACGATCTCGACCGCGCCGGCGATCGCCGAGATTTCGATGAAGCCGATGCCGAGCAGCCAGAAATCGGCGTTGTAGCCCGGCGAGTACGTCTCGTTCGTCAACGGCGGGTTCATGAACCAGCCGCCGTCGGGCGCCCAGCCTTTGAAGATGCTCGCGAAGAACACCAGCCCGCCAACGAGATAGGCCCAGAACGCGTAGGCGGACAGGCGCGGGAACGGCAGGTCGCGCGCGCCGAGCATGTTCGGCAGCAGCAGGATGCCCATCGCCTCGACCGCCGGCACCGCGAACAGGAACATCATCACGGTGCCGTGCATCGTGAAGAGCTGATTGTAGCGGTCGGGGCCGAGGAAGTCGTTCTCCGGCACCGCGAGCTGCACGCGCATCAGCAGCGCGAGGATGCCGGCGAGCACGAAGAACAGGAACGCCGCGCCGACGTACATGATGCCGATGTAGTTGTTGTTGATGACGGTGATGCAGCGAATGCCGCGTGGCCGGCTCCAGAGTCGTCGCAGTTCGTCGACTTCGCCTTCCGGTCGCGGCGCGGGATTGGGCAGCGTCGTCATTTGAGGCGATACAGCACGACGACGCCGGCGAGGTAGGTGCCGATCACGGCGAGCGAGTCGACGCCCATGCGCAGCACCATCGCGTGGCGCCGTTCGAGGAGGCCGGCGATGAAGAGGGCGGTCACCGCGATCGCGAGCAGTGCGGCGAACGTCCCGAAACGGTCGACTTGCGCCAATACCGGACCGCCGCGGTACGCCGCGTCGGCGACGAAGAGCAGGGTCAGGCCGACGAGGTTCGCGCCGAGGATGTCGGACACCGCCATCGCATAGCGGCCGAGGCGGACCGACGAAAAGACGATCGTGATCTCGGGCAGCGAGGTCGATACCGCGAGGAATACCGCGCCGAAGAAGCTCGCGCCGAGCCCCGTCTGCTCGGCGAGCGCCTCGCCGCTGCGGGCAATCGCGTAGCCCGCAGCGAGGATCGCGCCGGCGCCGAGCGCGGTCTTGCCGATCAAGGCCGGGAGCGGAGAGCCGCTCCTGTCCCTTTCGCTCCTGGCCCTTTCGTTCCTCTCGCCCGTCTTGGCGCTGTCACCGCGCTGCGCAGCACTCGTTGCGCCGGCGAGCGCCTTGCCTTTCGTCGGCACCCACGCTTCGTGGCCGCGGGTCTTGCGGACGAGCTCGACACTCAGCCCATAGATCCCGAGCAGCAGCCAGGACCAAATGCCGACGCCGAAGATCTGCCGGTCTCCCGCGACCGTCGCCGCGGCGGCGATCGAGAGCATCAGCACCAGCAGCGCACCCTGCAGCAGTGGCAGCGCCGAAGCGACCGTCGCGGTGAGCGCTTCCCGGCGAATCGCCGCATCCGCGCTCGCGAGGATCGCGACATTCAGCGCCAAGCCGCCGAGGATGTTATTGACGGCCAGCGTCGCGTCGCCGCTGTGCGAAGCGGTCACGGTGACCGCCACTTCGGGGAGGGCGGTGATCAGGCCGAGGAGCAGCATCCCGGCGACCGCCTCGCCCATCCCGGTGCGGCGCTGGATTGCATCGGCATAGCGGGCGACCCGTGTGCCGGCCGCCCACACGATCGCCGCGCCGAGCGCGAAAACCCCGACGTTGCCCCACACGGAGAGGTTCTCGAGCATCTACTTCAGCGTCCCGAGCCAATCGGACAGCGTCCGCAGTTCGTCGCCATCCAGATCGCGGATTTCCGGCATCAGGTTGCCCGGCTTCATCCGCTGGTTGCCGGCGATCCAGCCGGCGAGCGCGCCCGTGTGGTTCGGCCGGATGCCGGCGCCGAGCGCGATGCGGCTGCCGAAGTGCGTCAGATCCGGTCCGAGCTTCCCTTCGGCCACGGTCCCGCGCAGTGTGTGACACGACCCGCAATGGGCGAGGAAGAGCTGCCTGCCCTCGGTCGCCTGCGGGTCAGCGATGCCTCGCTGCGGTTCGCGCTGCGCCGTTCGCCACGCGTCGAAACGCGCGGGATCTTCGGCGACGACGAAAAGCGCCATCTGCGCGTGGGGTCCGCCGCAATACTCGGCGCACTGGCCGCGGAACGTCCCCGCCTGATCGGCCGCGAGGCGCAGCCGGTTGTCCTTGCCGGGAATCAGGTCGAGCTTGCCGGCGAGCGCGGGCACCCAGAAGCTGTGCAGCACGTCGGCCGAGTGCAGCCTCAGCTCGACTTCCCGACCGACCGGGATGTGGATCTCGTTCGCCGTCGTGAAGTCGGGCGCGCCGCTGTCGTCGAGATAATTCACCTCCCACCACCACTGGTGGCCGACCACTTCGACGACGACGTCCGCGGGTCCGGCGGCGGCCTGCCGCGGCGCCGCGAGCAGCGCGTAGACGAGCAGCGCCGACAGCACGACGACCGGAAAGACGATGCCGCCCGCGACGATGAGGCGGGTGCTGCCGAGCCAGGCGTGCGGCCGGAACAGCGCGAGCGCGGCGATCACGAGCACGATCGCGAAGATCACCGCGCCCGCGGCGACGAGGACCCAGGTGATTTCGGCGATCGCCGCCGCTTCCGGACCGCGCGGAGCGAGGGCGGACTGGAGCCAGACGCTCACTCGCGCCGCTCCGGCGAGATCCGGGTGGCGGCCGGCTTGGCTGTCATCGCGAGGCGCAGCACCTGCGCGAGATGGACCGGCCGGCGCGGCGTCGTCTGCAGGATCTGTTCGCGGCAGCTGAACCCATCGGCGATGATCAGCGTGCTGTCGTCGGCTTTGCGGACCGCGGGCAGCAGCACGCGCTCGCCGCAGCGCAGCGAAACTTCGTACTTCGCCTTCTCGAAACCGAACGAGCCCGCCATGCCGCAACAGCCCGAATCGAGGATGCGGAAATCGAGGCAGAGCTTCCCCAGCAGCGCGGCGTCGGCGTCCATTCCAAGGATCGCCCTTTGGTGGCAGTGGCCGTGGACCAGCGCCTCGCGGCGGAGCGGCGCGAACGGGAAGTCGGGCGCGTGCTGCGCGAGAAATTCGGCGAGCGGGAAAACCAGCCGGCTCAGCCGCATCGCCTGCTCGTTGTCCGGCAGGATCTCGGGGAGCTCCTCGCGAAAGACGGTGACACAGGCCGGCTCGAGGCCGACGATCGGAATGCCTTGGCGGATTTCGGCGTCGAGCGTGTCGAGGATGCGGAGCAGGTATTGGCGGGCGCGGTCGAGCATGCCGAATTCGTACAGCGGCCGCCCGCAGCACAGGTGGATGCGCGGCACGCGCACCTCGAAACCGGCGCCGTCGAGGACTTCAGCGGCCGCCTGCGCGACTTCCGGGTGAAAGTAGTTGTTGAACGTGTCGGGCCAGAGGATCACCGGCGTGCCGGCGCCGCGGCGATTGCAGAAAGTGTGGGTGAAGGGTTTCACCGCGAAGGCCGGAAGCGAGCGCTGCGGCGCGATCCCGATCACCCGCTTCGCGATCGCGGCGAACGGCTCGTGCTGCGAGAAGTAATTCGCGACGCGCGGCATGCGCGACGCGAGCCGCGCCCAGCGGTCGATCAGCCCGAACGCGTAGGCCGCCGCGGGCCGCCGGCGTCCTTCGTAATAGTGCGACAGGAACTCTGCCTTGTACGTCGCCATGTCCACGTGCACCGGGCATTCGCCCTTGCAGCCCTTGCACGACAGGCAGAGGTCGAGCGCCTCCTTGACGGCCGGTTCCTGCCAGCCGCCGGTGAGCGTTTCGCCGCGCAACATCTCGAACAGCAGCCGCGCGCGACCGCGCGTCGAATGCATTTCCTCGCCGGTCGCCATGTAGCTCGGGCACATCACGCCGGTTTTGCCGCGGCATTCTCCGACCCCGACGCAGCGCAGCAGCGCACGCGCGAAGTCGTGGTTGTCCGAGCCATACGCGAACTGCGTCGCGACGCGCGGGGGATCGTAGGCGATGCCGAGGCGCAAGTCCTCGTCGGCGCGGTGCGCGTCGATGACCTTGCCGGGATTCATCCGGTTGCCCGGGTCCCAGATCGTCTTGAACTCGCGAAACGCCTGCATCACCTCGTCGCCGTACATGATTGGGAGCAGTTCCGCCTTCGACTGGCCATCGCCGTGCTCGCCCGAGATCGACCCGCCGAGGCGCGTCACGAGCCGTGCGGCGGCGTGGATGAATTCGCGGAACCTGGGGATGCCGTCCGCGCTTTCGAGATCGAAATCGATGCGCGTATGCACGCAGCCCTGGCCGAAGTGGCCGTACAGGTCGCCTTCGTAACCGTGCTTTTCGAGCAGCGCGCGCAACTCGCGCAGGTATTCGCCGAGTCTCTCCGGCGGCACCGAAGAGTCCTCCCAGCCCTCCCACGTGAGCGGCTTGTCCGGCAGGTGCGCGGTGGCGCCGAGTCCGGACTCGCGGACCTTCCAGATCTGCTGTTGCTCTCGCGGATCGTGGTAGAGCGCCATCTGCGGCGGTAGCGGTGTTTGCCGCAGCCGGTCCATCAGGGCTTGCGCGCGTTCGTCGGCCTGCGCGCCGTCGGCGCCGCCGAACTCGACGAGCAGCCAGCCGGCGCCCTCGGGGAGCAGAGCGATGTTGCGCGGATGGAGCTGCATCGCCTTCATGTCCGCGATGAGACGATCGTCGAAGCCTTCGAGCGCGATCGGCCGGGCTTCCATGACCATCGGGACGTGGTCTGCCGCCTCGAACACGCTCGGGTAGCCGAGCACGAGCAGCGAGCGCGCCGGCGGCCAGTCGACGAGTCGAAGCTTCGCTTCGAGCACGGTGACGCACGTGCCCTCGGAGCCGACCAGCGAGCAGGCGACATGGAAGCCGTTTTCGGGCAACAGCGGCGGCAGGTTGAAACCCGATACGCGGCGGGGGATGGGCGGAAAGCGGCGGCGGATCTCGTCCGCGTGGCGCGCGGCAAGATCGCGCAGCTCGCAATAGATTTCGGCCCGCCGGCCGCCTTCGCCGACGATGCGCTCGAAGGTCTCGTCGTCCGTGGCGCCGACGGTCATCCGCAGGCCGTCGTAGGTCAGGATGTCGAGTTCGACGACATTGTGCGTCGTTTCGCCTCCCATCACCGAATGCGGGCCGCAGGAATTGTTGCCGAGCATGCCGCCGAGCGTGTTGTGCGTGTGGGTGGCCGGGTCGGGCGCGAACGTGAGCCCGTGCGGCTCGGCGGCGCCGCGCAGATCGTCGAGGACGACACCCGGTTCGACCCGCGCGAATTTGTGCTCGACGTCGATTTCGAGAATGCGGTTCAGGTACTTCGAGAAATCCATCACGACCGCGACGTTGCAACACTGGCCGCACAGGCTCGTGCCGCCGCCGCGCGACAGGATCGGCGCGCGATGCTGCCGGCACAGCGCGACCGTGCGCACGACGTCGTCGACGCTGCGCGGAATCACGACGCCGATCGGGACCTGCCGATAGTTCGACGCGTCGGTCGCGTAGAGCGCGCGGCTGCCGGCGTCGAAGCGCACCTCGCCCGAGATCGCGTCGCGAAGTTCGCGCTCCAGTGACTTCGCATCGACGCCGCCGCGCCGCGACAGCGCGCTGATGTCTACGGGTTCCTGAAGCATCGGGCGTCTTGTCCCTTGAACACGAGGCCCAGGCCGGGCCGGTCGTCAAGCGGGGAGAGCAGGCCGTCCAACGGTTGCACGGCGCCGTCGAACAGGAGCTGTTCGATGCGCACGTGATCGTGGAAATATTCGAGATGGACCGTCGGCCGCGCGGCGCAGCACAGCGGCAGGTGCAGGGACGGCGCGCAGTGGCTCGAAAGCGGCACGTGGAAGGCTTCGCACAGCGCGGCGACGCCGAGAAACCCGGTGATGCCGCCGCAGCGTGTCGCGTCCGCCTGCAGGACATCGACCGCCTGTGCTTCCAGCATCCGCCGGAAGTGCGTCGGGTCGTAGCCGTATTCGCCGGCGACGACGACCGACTCTATGGGAGCCGCGCTTTCCCGAACGGGCATCCTTCGATCAACCCGCCCGCGCGGTCGACGGCGAGCGTGCGCCGCGTGGGCTAACGGGACCCGGAGCCCGGTGTGCAGCGCCCCCGCGGCATGCGAAGCGCCGCTGGAGGCGCCCTGCGCTGGTGCGTTCCAGGTCGCGATCGCCGAAACCTCCGCTCATGGCCGTCTCCTGCCGCTTCTGCGTGACGCGAACGGCAAGAAAGGTGCCGGCGGCCGGCAGAGGCGGCCGCGAGCGGCATCGGTAAAAGCTACCCGCGACGGACCGGAGGATGTAAAAAGTTCGGGCTGCCTCGCCCCGGGGCGCGGCGACGGGGTTCGAGCGGCCGCGGCACGCGACCTCAACGACGCAAGCGTCGTCCGGTCCGGTGCTCACGACGCGCTGAGCGCGGTGTGCCGCTGTGCTAAGATCCTCCGTCGCCTCGGCGATACAACGGGCACGGCGTTCAGCACGTGCCGCTCCGAACGGAACAAGCATGCGGATTCTGGTCAGCAACGACGACGGTTATTTTGCGCCCGGCATTGCCGCGCTCGCGGAAGCGCTGAGCGCGGTCGGGGACGTCACGGTCGTCGCGCCCGAGCGCGATCGCAGCGGCGCGAGCAATTCGCTCACGCTGGACCGGCCGCTGTCGCTGCGGCGCTCGGCAAACGGCTTCTACTTCGTCAATGGCACCCCGACCGACTGCGTCCACCTCGCCGTGACCGGTATGCTGGACCATCTCCCGGACATGGTCGTGTCCGGCGTGAACCATGGCGCGAACATGGGTGACGACACGATCTACTCCGGAACTGTCGCCGCCGCCACCGAGGGCTATCTGCTCGGCGTGCCGTCGATTGCGGTTTCGCTCGTCAGCAAGGCGGCGACCGATTTTTCCGCTGCCGCGCGCGTCGCGCGCGATCTCGCCGAGCGCTTCACGCGCGCCCCGTTCCAGCAACCGGTGCTGCTCAACGTGAATGTTCCGGACCTGCCCTACGACGATCTCAAAGGCACCCGCATCACCCGCCTCGGCAAGCGGCACAAGGCGGAACCGGTGATCCGCAGCGTTACGCCGCGCAACGACACCGTGTATTGGATCGGCGCCGCCGGGCAGGCAGCGGACGCGGGAGACGGGACGGATTTCAACGCCGTCTCGGACGGTTTCGTTTCGGTCACGCCGCTGCAGATCGATCTGACCCATAACGGCCTCATTCCTGCCGTCGGCGAGTGGATTCGTAAATGACTCTGCATTCGCGGGACGCCGGCCAGGCGGCCGGACGCGCGCGTGGCCGCATGGTCGAGCGCTTGCGGGGACAGGGGATCACCGATGAGCGCGTTCTCGCCGCGATGATGCAGGTGCCGCGGCACAAGTTCGTCGACGAGGGCCTCGCGTATAGCGCGTACGACGACACCGCGCTCCCGATCGGTTATCAGCAGACGATTTCGCAGCCGCTCGTCGTCGCGCGGATGATCGAGATCCTGCGCGCCGGGCGCGAGTTGGGACGAACCCTGGAAGTCGGCGCCGGCTGCGGGTATCAGGCGGCCGTGCTGTCCTTCGTTGCCACCGAGGTGTACGCCGTGGAGCGGATTCGGCCGTTGCTCGATGTCGCCCGCGAAAACCTCCGGCCGTTGAGGCTTCCCAACGTGCGGCTGAAATGTGCCGACGGTAGCCTCGGGCTGCCGGAGGCGGCCCCGTTCGACACGATCATCGTCGCGGCGGCGGCGCAAAGTGTCCCGTCATCGCTGAAGGCGCAGCTCGCGCCCGGGGGCCGGCTGATGATGCCGCTGGGCACCGCGGATCAGCGGCTCGTGATGGTCGAACGTCAAGGTAATGTTTTCAAGGAGAGCCGGTACGAGGCCGTTCGCTTCGTGCCCTTGCTAACTGGAATGGAATGACTCATCAAAACAATTCGAACGCCCCGCGATTTCTCACGCTCGTCCTTTTCGCCGCGCTGCTGACCGGCTGTGTCGCGCCATCGCCGGCCCCGGTGCGCGACACCACGCCGCCTTCGTCGCAGCGGGGTGCCGGCGCCGCCCCGCCGTCTTCGACCGGCCAGCCGGTGCACATCGTCCGCCCGGGGGACACCCTGCTCGGAATCGCGCGCAATTATGGCGTCCAGACGAAGGACCTGATCGCGTGGAACCAGCTTGCCGATCCGAACCAGATCCACGTTGGCCAGGAGATCTTCGTCGGTCCTCCCAGCGGGACGACGGTGCAGCCGATCGCGATCTCGCAGCCGATCGAGATGGAGCCCGGCATGGAAAGCGCCAGGGCGACGGTCAAACAGGAACCGCGGGGCGGCAAGCAGCCATACAGCGACGAGGCCTGGGCGGCCATCCAGCCGAAGGCGACTCCGGCTGCACCGCCCCCGCAGCCTTCTCCCGCGCCGAACGCCGCGAATGGCTCGACTACGTCGGATCCGGTATGGCTGTGGCCGACGAACGGCCAGATAATCGGGACGTTCGACGAGGCGTCGAACAAGGGACTGGACATCGCGGGCAAGCCCGGCGACTCGGTGATCGCTTCGGCCGGGGGCAAGGTGGTGTATTCCGGAAGTGGGTTGCGCGGCTATGGAAAACTGGTCATCATCAAGCACGACGCGAACTACCTCACCGCCTATGCACATAACCAGCAGCTCCTGGTAAAGGAAGGGGAGTCGGTCGCGAAGGGCCAGAAAATCGCCGAACTCGGAAGTACCGATGCGGATCGCCCGAAGCTTCACTTCGAGATCCGCAAGCAGGGACGTCCGGTCGACCCGATGAAGTATCTGCCAGCACGCTGACGAGGAGGCTATGTACGATCCGGTGAGTCGTGACGATGCGGATAGTCAGGAACCGGATCTGCCTCCCGAGGTGGAGGTGTTCGTCGAGCGGGCCGCGCCGGCCTTCGAGAACGAGTTTCTCAGCGACGTCACTCAGATCTACCTGAACGAGATCGGCGCGAACCCGCTGCTGACGGCCGAGGAAGAGGCCGCGCTGGCGCGGCGGGTCCGCGTCGGCGACTTTCCCGCCCGCCAGATCATGATCGAGCGCAACCTGCGCCTGGTCGTCAATATCGCCAAGCACTACCTCAACCGCGGGATCCCGCTCCTCGACCTCGTCGAAGAGGGCAACCTCGGCTTGATGCACGCGCTCGAAAAGTTCGATCCGGAACGCGGCTTCCGGTTTTCGACCTACGCGACCTGGTGGATCCGCCAGAACATCGAGCGCGCGATCATGAACCAGTCGCGCACGATCCGATTGCCGGTCCATGTCGTGAAGGAACTCAACCAGGTTCTTCGCGCGCAGCGCAATCTCGAAGCGTCCGGGAACGGGGAGTTCACCCTCGAGCAGGTCGCGTCGCGGCTCGACAAGTCGGTCGACGAAGTCCGGGCGATCCTCGCGCTCAGCGAACACACCGCCTCGCTCGACGCCCCGCTCGACATCGACCCGACGCTGTCGATCGGCGAGTCGCTCGCCGACGACCAGGCCGAGCCCCCCGATTCGCACATCCACGACGCCGAAGTCGAGTCGCTGATCCAGGAGTGGATCGGAATGCTGAACGAAAAGCAGCGCCTCGTGATCCGGCATCGCTACGGCCTCGACGAATGCGAGGTGATGACGCTCGAGGAACTCGCGTCGCGGCTGTGCCTGACGCGCGAGCGCGTGCGCCAGATCCAGCTCGAAGCGCTCGGCCAGTTGCGGCGCACGGTCAAGCGCCGCGGGATATCGCGGGACGAGTTGCTGTAAGCGGGTTTCCGACCCTCGGTAGCATTGCGTCGCCGGGTACCGGCGCATCCGGCCATCTCCCGCTCCGCGCGACGCCTGCGCTCGATTGCCGTTTCCTGTGTTGTGCGTCCGGCGAGATGCCCCGCCTCATCGGCGCGCCGCAGCGGCCGGAAGAGCCGCCCAGTTCAGAGGCCCGCAGCCGTTGCCGCGTCCTGCGTTTCCCGCAACGCCTGCCCCAACTGGAACACCGCCATCGCGTAGAAGCTGCTCTTGTTGTACCGCGTGATCACGTAGAAGTTGCGGTAGCCCAGCCAGTACTCGGTGTCCGTTCCCGGCGTTGCGAGGTCGACGAGGGTCGCGATGGTGGCCGGCGGTGTGCCGTTCGCCGTAGTGACGCCGGCGTGCGTGAGCGTCTCGGGCGGGAGCGCCGGCTCGATGCCGGCGTCAACGAGGGGCTGCGGATCCGCGCCCGCGATTCGAGCGGGTTCGGCGACCGGTTCCCCGCGTCGCCAGCCGTGTTCGGCGAGGTAGCGCGCGACGCTGCCGATCGCGTCGTCGGGCCCGGATTCGAAATCGATTCTCCCGTTGCCGTCGAAGTCGACCGCGTATGCCCGCATGCTGCTCGGCAGGAACTGCGGATAGCCGATCGCGCCGGCATATGAGCCTTGGTAGCTGAACGGGTCGCGCTCCTGTTCGCGCGCGAGGAGGAACAGGTTTTCGAGCTCGCGGCGGAACAACGGTCCACGCGGCGGGTAATCGAATGCGAGCGTCGCGAGCGCGGACACCGTCTCGAAGCTGCCGGCATTGCGGCCGTAAAACGTTTCGACGCCGAGGATCGCGACGACGATTTCGGGCGGGACGCCGTAGCGTTGGGCGGCTTCGCGCAACGCCGCCTCGTTTTCCTGCCAGAAAGCGACGCCGTTTTCGATGCGCGCGACGTCGAGAAAGCGCGCGCGGTAGCGCTGCCAGGAGCGCACGCCCGGCTCGCCGGGCGGCGTGATCAGCCGGATCACTCGCGGATCATGCTCGGCGCGGTGGAGCGCCGAGAGCAGTTCGGCGGTGTCGAAGCCGTGTTTTTCCGCCATCTCCCG
The DNA here is from genome assembly GCF_036675785.1 of Aromatoleum sp. Classification (NCBI taxonomy): domain Bacteria; kingdom Pseudomonadati; phylum Pseudomonadota; class Betaproteobacteria; order Rhodocyclales; family Rhodocyclaceae; genus Aromatoleum; species Aromatoleum sp. The sequence continues at coordinate 55,008 of NZ_JAKFEF010000069.1, read as the reverse complement.
CGCAAAGGCTCTGACGTCCTCGCGCTCGAGGTAGGACGCATCGGACTGCGCGGGACCCGCGAGCAGCAGGAGCGCGAGCAGCGCGCCGGTAATCGTGACCTTCATTGAAGCTTCAATCTCCTGATTCGCCGGTAGAGTTCAAGAACTGCTCCCGGTTCGGCGAGTGGTCCGTATCGCAAGCGGGCGTAGTTCGCCGCGATCGCGTGCAGTGCCGCAGCCTGGCGGGGAAAGGCGTTTGCCGCGCGAACGCCGTAGTCGACCGGGCCTTCCCACGGCTGTCGCGCGACGCCGCGCTTCGCGAGCTTCCGGCAAAAAGCGGACCACGCCCTGTCGAGCCGATCGGCGGTGTTCCGCTGCAGGAAGGCCCCCGCGAAGAGCAGCAGCATCAGTCCCGCACCGGTCGCGCCCAGCAGCACGGTGAGGGCTTGCCAGTCGGTACCGGGGAAACCGAGTCGAGCGAGCAGTTCGCGCTGCCGGTCCGGATTGTATCCAAGAACCCACTGGTTCCAGGTATGGGATGCCGCTTCCCACTGGTTGCGCACCGCAAGCAGCCACGCAAACTGCGTGCGCCTCATGAACGGCAGCGGTTCGCCTTCGGGCAGCGCCGCCCCAAGTCCGGCCTCGATCCGCAGCGGCGCGGCGAGCGCGGTCGGATCGACGCGGACCCATCCCCGTCCGGCGAGCCAGACTTCGGCCCACGCATGCGCATCCGACTGACGCACGACGAGGCTGCCGTCAATCGGGTTGATTTCGCCGCCCTGATATCCGGTGACGACGCGCGACGGGACGCCCGCGGCCCGTATCAGGAACACGAACGCCGACGAGAAATGCTCGCAGAAGCCCCGCCGCGTATCGAACAGGAACCCGTCGACGCTGTGCTTGCCTAGCCGCGGCGGGTTCAGCGTGTAGGTCAGGCGGCTCGCCCGCAGGTGGGCGAGCGTGCGCTCGAGGATCACGGCGGGCGAAGCGTCGCTTTCGGCGAATTTCCGGGCGAGCGCCCGCGCGCGCGGATTCGACTCGGGGGGAAGGTGGCGCGCGGCGGCGAGAACGGCAGAATTCTCGTCGAGACCGATCAGAGCGGATGGCGTGGCGACGAGGTCGAAGCGGCTGCGGCCGCGGAGCGGCGCGTCGGCAAGCAGGCGATGGTCGCTCGCATAGCGCGCGCCGCGAACCACACCCGCCGGATAGTCGAGCGCGAGCAGCCAGTTCTGCCCGTGAGGTTCGAGCGTGAGACGGTAGCGGTACGTCGGGCCGGCCGCGCGGTACGACGGCTGCGACGCGACCGTGTAACTGCCCGGCCGCCACGTTTGGCCGTCGAACGTCGTCAGCACGGGCCCGCGCCAGTAGCGCTGCGCCCGTGGCGGCGGGGCGGCGCGGAATGCTGCGCGGAACGCGATCGCGTCGGACAGGCCGAGTTGGCTGATCGACCCGGGCGTCATCGAATCCGACAGCCCGGATCGCCCGGCGTACGCGTCGGCCGGCAATCCCCACAGCGGCCCCTGCACACGCGGGAACAGCACGAACAGCGCGATCATGAACGGAAGGCCCTGGGCGAGCAGCAGGGCGCCAGTCCGCAACTGGGCGGCGAGCGGCGCTGCCGCGTCCTGAAGACTCGTCAGCGTGACAATCGCGAGCAGACTTCCGACGAGCGCGAGCGCGCCGATGGCCGGCGTCTGGTCGTAGAAGAACAGCCCGAGTTGCAGGAAAAAGCTTAGCAGCACGCAGGCGCGGACGTCGCGGGCGCTGCTGCTTTCGAGGACCTTGAGGCACAACAGCGCCGCGAGCAGCGCGACGCCGGAATCCCGTCCGAAGAAATGGCCGAAATGCAGCCTGACCCCCACCGCGGTGCCGAGCGCGAGGAACAGGATCGCGACGCGGTGACCGGCCGCGCCCTTCTGCCACGGCAGTTGCGACCGCCATGCGAGCAGCAGCGCGCAGATCGCCAGGAGCCACGGCGGCAGATGGATCGCGTGCGGCGCGAGCGTCGCGGCCGCGGTCGCCAGAAGCCAGCGCGCCGACTGGTGGTCGAGCGGGAACCATCTAACCATGCCGTGCTTCCGGCAAGCCGAACAGCGCGAGCCGCCTCAGGCAGGCTTCCTCATGGGCCACGCCGGCATCCGGACCATACCGGCCGTCCGGGAGTTTCAGCGAAAAAGCGACCGAAGCGGCTTCGGCGGCAACGACCCACGCGGCGAGCCGGCGAAGCCGGGCTTCGACGTCGAGGTCTTCCGGGAGGGCATGCCAGTCGAGGGTCACGTCGCCCCCTTCCGCGCCGGCAAACTCCTTCGTCAGCATCGGCCCGCCGCGGGCGACCGCCTTCCACGCGACGTGGCGCGGCGAATCCGTGGGTCGGTGCCGTCGCAGTCCCGCGAAATCCTCGTCGCCGGATCGCCGGGACCGCTCGCCGGAGTCATTCGCCGTCCGGCGAGGCAGCGGCGGCGCGTCGCGTTCCGGCGCCGGATAGACAAGGCAATCGAGATCGGGGACCAGCACGCACCACGCGCGGATCAGGCCGAGCGGATAGGCGGTTTCGAGCACGACACGGCCGAGCGGCTTCCAGCCGCGCCGCTTGCTCGGGACCGTCAGCGCGACGTCGATCGTCTCGCCCCCCGCGAGTTCGAACGACGTGCCCGCCCCGGGTGCTCCGAGCTTTAGCGCCGGCCGCCGGCCCTTTCGCGCATTGCCGACGAGAAGGTGGAATTGCGCCGTTTCTCCGGCAAACACCGGGGCGGCGCGGCCGGGCCGGACCGACAGGTGGAGCAGGTTGCGGAACGCATGGATCATGCTCGCGACCCCGACGCCGCCGAGCAGGAAAACGAGCGCGAAGCCGAGGCCGAGGTTGTAATTGATCGAGGCGATCAGCATCACCAGGAGCGCGCTGGTGAAACCGACGCCGGCTCGGGTCGGCAGCACGAAGATGCGGCCCTGGCCCAGGACGATCGGCGACGGTTCGGGCGGCCCCGCACGGAGCAGCCAGCCGGACAGCCGGTCGCGCAGCATCGCAAATCGCCGCATCAGACGACCGGGACGCTGCGGATGAGGCGGGTCAGGACGTCGGATCCGGCCGCGCGCCCGTCGGTGGTGAGATGCAGCCGATGTCCGGCAACATGCGGAAAGACCGCCTGCACGTCCTCCGGCAGCACGTGGTCGCGCCGGTCGATCAGCGCCCACGCGCGCGCGGCTGCGAGCAGCGCGAGTCCCGCGCGCGGGCTGAGGCCGACCGCGAGTTCGGCGTCCTGCCGCGTGCTCGCGAGCAGCGTCTGGACGTAATCGATCAGCCGCTCGGCGACGGTGACGTCGCGCGCGGCGCGCTGGAGATCGAGCAAATCGCGCGGGCGGATGACCTGTTCCTGGCGCTCCAGCAGCTGGCGCCGGTCCTCGCCCATCAGCAACGCGCGCTCGGCGCTGCGATCGGGATACCCGAGCCGGATGCGCATCAGGAAGCGGTCGAGCTGGCTTTCGGGCAGCGGAAAAGTGCCGATCTGGTGCGAAGGATTCTGCGTCGCGATGACGAAGAAGGGCTCGGGCAAGACGTGTGTCTCGCCGTCGGCGGTGACCTGCCGTTCCTCCATCGCTTCGAGCAGTGCGCTCTGCGTCTTCGGCGTCGCGCGGTTGATCTCGTCGGCGAGGATCAGCTGCGCGAAGATCGGGCCGGGGTGGAAACGGAACGCGCCGGTGTCGCGGTCGAAGACCGAGACGCCGAGGATGTCGGCCGGCAGGAAATCGCTCGTGAACTGGATGCGCTGGAACTGCAAACCGACGAGGCGCGCGAGCACGTGCGCCAGCGTCGTTTTGCCGACGCCGGGGATGTCCTCGATCAACAGATGGCCGCGCGCGACGAGGCAGGTGAGCGCCAGCCGCAGCTCCCGTTCCTTCCCGAGAATGATGCAGCCGGCCGCTTCGAGAAGGCGCGTCGCGTGGCGGTGGGGCATGGTTCGGCGTACTGTGAAATTGGCGGTGAAGCGGCGATAATAGACGACAAAGACCATCAGGCCGCGCCCGAGGCGGGACCGGCCAGTTCGAGGATCGAGGCGTGAGCTTGCCGCGCCGGATAGAGGGGGAGTATGACGACGACGGCGTTCATCACGCACCGCGAGTGCTGGCTGCACGACATGGGTAGTTTCCACCCGGAATGTGCGGACCGGCTCGCGGCCATCAACGACCGGCTGATCGCCGCCGGTCTCGACCTTTACCTGTCGTTCTATGATGCCCCCCAGGCGACGCCGGAACAGATCGCGCGGGCGCACCCCGAAAGCTACCTCGAAGAATTGAAGGCGAGCGTTCCCGAGCACGGCATCCGCCACCTCGATCCGGACACCGCGATGAATCCCGACACGCTGAAGGCCGCGCTGCGCTCGGCCGGTGCCGGCGTGCTCGCCACGGACCTCGTCCTGAAGGGCGAGATCGAGAACGCATTCTGTGCGGTGCGTCCGCCCGGCCACCACGCTGAGCGATCGAAGGCGATGGGATTCTGCTTCCTGAACAACATCGCGATCGCCGCGCGCCATGCGCTCGAGGCGCACGGGCTCGAACGCGTCGCGATCGTCGACTTCGACGTGCACCACGGCAACGGGACCGAGGACATCTTCCGCGACGACCCGCGCGTGCTGATGGCGAGCATCTTCCAGCACCCGTTCTACCCGTACAGCGGTGCGGACTGCACGTCCTCGCACATGGTCAATGTTCCGGTGCCGGCCGGCACGCGCGGCGACACTTTCCGCCAGATCGTCAGCGATATGTGGGTGCCGGCGCTGCGCGACCACAACCCGCAGATGATCTTCATCTCGGCGGGTTTCGACGGCCATTACGAAGACGACATGGGCTCGCTCGGGCTCGTCGAATCCGACTATGTCTGGGCGACGCAGCAGATCAAGGCGGTCGCCGAGGACTGCGGGCACCGGAACATCGTCTCGATCCTCGAGGGCGGGTACGCGCTGTCGTCGCTCGCCCGCTCCGTGGTTGCCCACATCAAGGCGCTGGCCGACCTGTGATGCCGTCCGCCGCCCGACCTCGTGTCGGCGGACGTTACCCGGACCCGCACTAGTCGTCGTGCGGCGATCGGGTAGAATCAGCGTTTTTAATCTTTCGGCCACTCCCATGATTACCGGATCGATTGTCGCCATCGTCACCCCGATGAACGAGGATGGCAGCCTGGATTTCCCGCGTCTGCGCAGCTTGATCGACTTCCACGTGGCCGAAGGCACCGACGGCATCGTCATCGTCGGCACGACCGGCGAGTCGCCGACGGTGGACGTGGACGAACATTGCGAGCTGATCCGGGTCGCCGTCGAACACGCGGCGGGGCGGATTCCGGTAATCGCCGGCACCGGCGCGAACTCCACGCGCGAAGCGATCGAGCTGGCGCGTTTCGCGGAGAAGGCCGGCGCCGCCGCGCATCTCTCCGTCGTGCCGTATTACAACAAGCCGACGCAGGAAGGCCTGTACCGGCACTTCCGCTCGATCGCCGAAGCGGTCGAGCTGCCGCTGATTCTGTACAACGTGCCCGGGCGCACCGTCGCCGACCTCGGCAACGACACTGCGCTGCGGCTTGCGGAACTGTCGAACATCGTCGGCATCAAGGACGCGACCGGCAGCATCGACCGCGCCTGCGACCTGATCGAACGTGCGCCGCGAGACTTCGCGCTCTACAGCGGCGACGACATGACGGCGGCCGTCTTCATCCTCCTCGGCGGCCACGGGACGATCTCGGTGACGGCCAACGTCGCGCCGCGCGCGATGCACGAGATGTGCGCCGCCGCGCTCGCCGGTGACACCCGGAAAACGCGCGAGATCAACGCCCGTCTCGTCCCGCTGCACCGCGACCTCTTCTGCGAGGCGAACCCGATCCCGGTGAAGTGGGCGGTGGCGCGGATGGGACTGATCCAGGCCGGCATCCGCCTGCCGCTTACGACGCTCTCGCCGGCGCAGCACGAGCGGGTGCAACTCGCGATGCGCCGGGCCGGCGTGAATGTTTGAATCCTCGAGGACCGCTTGAAACTCATGAACCGCACTGTCCGCACTTCTGCGTCACTCATCGCGCTATCGGTTGCCCTCGCAGGGTGCTCCGGTTCGCTTCTGGAATCGAAGAAGATCGACTACAAGAGTGCGCAGAAGCTGCCGCCGCTCGAAATCCCGCCGGATCTCACCGAGCCGACACGCGACGACCGTTACGCCGTTCCCGATGTTTCGCCGCGCGGCGTGGCAACGTTCTCGGCCTACAGCAACGAGCGCGCGGCCCAGCCGCAGGCGAAATCGGGCGCCGACGTCCTCCCTGCCGTCGAGCGCATGCGCGTCGAGCGCGCGGGCACGCAGCGATGGCTCGTCGTGCCGGGGTCGGCGGACATGCTGTGGCCGCAGGTCAAGGATTTCTGGCTCGAACTCGGCTTCATCCTCGACGTCGAGCGGCCGGAAGTCGGGGTGATGGAAACCGACTGGGCCGAGGACCGGGCGAAGATTCCGCAGGATTTCGTGCGCTCGACGCTCGGCAAGGTCCTCGACGGGCTGTTCTCGACGCCCGAACGCGACAAGTTCCGTACGCGCTTCGAGGCAGGCAAGGAGCCCGGCACTGTCGAGATCTACATCAGCCATCGCGGCATGATGGAGATCTACCCGAACGAAGCGAAGGACACGACAGTCTGGCAGCCGCGCCCCGCCGACCCGGAGCTCGAAGCGGAAATGCTGCGCCGGCTGATGGTTCGTCTCGGCGCGGACGAGGCACGCGCGCAGGCGATCGTCAAGGCCGCGCCGGAACCGCAGCGCGCGGAACTCAAGAGCGCGGCGGGCGGAAAGGTCAGTCTGGCGCTCGAAGAGTCCTTCGACCGGGCGTGGCGGCGAGTCGGCCTGGCGCTCGATCGAACCGGCTTCACGGTCGAAGACCGCGATCGTTCGAAGGGGCTGTACTTCGTCCGCTATGTCGACCCTGAAGTGGGCGCCCAGTCGAAGAAGTCCGAAGGATTCCTGTCGAAGCTCGCGTTCTGGCGGGACAAGGAGGATGCCGTCGCGGGCGGCAGCGAATACCGCATCCGGGTGCAGGGCGAGGGCGAGGCGTCGACGGTGTCGGTGCTCACGCGCGAGGGCGGCGAGGACCCGTCGGAGACCGCAGGCAAGATTCTCGGCCTGCTGCAGCAGCAACTCCGCTAGGAAAGAAGGGGGCGCTTCCGCGGCGCCCCGCTTCGCGAAACTCGACCGCTGCATGGCGAGGACACAAAAAAGCCGGCTCGCAGCCGGCTTTTCGTTGTCGCGAAGCGTGGATTACTTCGCTTCTTCCTTCGCGGCTTCGACGGCTTGCTCGGCGCCTTCCTTCGCAGCTTCGACGGCCTGCTCGGCACCTTCTTTGGCGGCTTCGACCTGGTCGGCCGCGCCTTCCTTGGCGGCTTCGACCGATTCCTTGGCGGCCTGCTCGACCGGCGCGGCCGCCGGGGCGGTCTGCTCGGAGGTCGGGGCGACAGGCGCGGCCTCTTCCTTGTTGCCGCAGGCGGAAACGGCGAGGGCGATCAGGGCGGCGGCGAGGAGCGATTGCTTCATGTTCTGAATCCTTTTTTTGACGGGGGTGAGGACAGCAGTTGATCAGCGTCGTCTGCCGATGGCATTGTCCGGATAAGCCGGACGAGTGGGCAGCCGAAAGACCAACGAAAATTCTAGCACGGACGCCTATTTCAAAGGCACCTTCGTGTTGCGCCGCCACAACGCCCCTTGTCCGCTAAATCCCAAGAGGGGCGCCGGTTGTCGTCGGCGTGCCACTCATCCACATCGTTTCGAATTGGGCGAGAAGCATCGACGAGGTCCGCTCATCCTCGACGGCCAGTTTGCCGCGCGGTCCGTCCCGGTCGAAGCGCGTGACGACATGCCGTTCGTCTGCGACGAGAAACGGTTGCGTCCAGCTCAGGAACGGGGTGCTCGTGACGCGCAGGGCGGCGCGGTGGGTGAACGCGCCGATCAGCGCGACGAGGCGAGGGCATTCGCGTTCGGCAAAATCGGCCGCGTGGACGAGGATGCGCACCGCTTCGCGGCGGGGCGACGTGCGGCACAGCCTGTCGAGGGCCACGATCGCCGCCGAATTCTCCAGGCCGGCGTCGCGAAGGTCGGGATCGAATATCGCGATCGTGCTTGTCGCCACGTCGAGCGCGGCGAGCATCGCCGAACGGTAGCTCGCATAGCTGTCGAACCGGCGCGGTGAAAATTCCTTCATCGGCTTGCTCCTGCGGTAGCAGTCGGTACTTCCGGATTCTCGCGCCACGCTGCGCGATTCGCCGCGGAATTATAGGCGGCAGTGTCAAAACCGGGCCGCCGGCCGGTAAAATCGCGCTCTTTTGGGGCGGGCCGTCCATGCCTACCGCAGTCATCGAGTCGCTGGATCATGAAGGCCGCGGCGTCACCCATGTCGACGGCAAAGTCGTCTTCGTCGAAGGTGCGCTGCCCGGCGAGCAAATTGAATACTCGGTGTATCGCAGCCGACCGAGCTACGACCTCGCGCAGGTGACCCGCATCGTCAAGTCCGGTGCGCAGCGGGTCGCGCCGCGCTGTCCGCATTTTTCGGTCTGTGGCGGTTGCTCGATGCAGCATCTGGACCCCGTCGCCCAGGCGGCAGGGAAGCAGCGGGTGCTCGAAGATGCGCTGTGGCACGTCGGCAAGGTGAAACCCGCGGTCGTTTATCCGGCGATTCACGGGCCGTCATGGGGCTACCGCTACCGCGCACGGATTGGAGTTCGGGTCGTGCCGAGCAAGGGCGGTGTGCTGATCGGCTTTCACGAGCGACGCAGCAGCTACATCGCCGACATGCAGCGCTGCGACGTTCTGCCGCCGCACGTGTCGGAAATGCTGCCCGCGTTGCATGAGCTGATCGGTGGGCTTTCGATCGCGGACCGGATTCCCCAGATCGAGGTTGCGGTCAGCGACGCGACGACGGTCCTCGTCTTCCGCAACCTGCTCCCTTTGACTCGGGAAGACGATGCACGGCTCGCCGCTTTCGCCGCGGAACATGGAGTGCAGGTGTGGCTTCAGCCCGGCCGACCGGAGAGCGCGCACCACCTGCACCCGAAGAACGTGCCGGAACTCGCCTACACGCTGCCGGAGTTCGACCTGAAGCTGGCCTACTTGCCGACGGACTTCACGCAGGTCAATAACGACGTCAACCGGCTCCTGATCCGCCGTGCGATGCAACTGCTCGACCCGCAGCCGGGCGAACGCATTGCCGACCTGTTTTGCGGTCTCGGAAATTTCAGCCTGCCGATCGCCCGCCGCGGGGCGCGGGTCATCGGCGTCGAGGGCAGCGACGCGCTCGTTGCGCGCGCGAGAGAGAACGCGCGTCGCAATGGTCTCGAAGCGCGAAGCGAGTTTCATGCGGCGAATCTGTTCGAGGTGACCGAGGACAGCCTCGCCGCGCTCGGGCCGCTCGACAAGTTGTTGATCGACCCGCCGCGCGAGGGCGCGATCGCGGTTGTCAAGGCGCTCGGTCCGCAGCAATTGCCGCCGCGCATCGTTTACGTCTCGTGCAATCCCGCCACGCTCGCGCGCGACGCCGCCGTGCTCGTGCGCGAGAAGGGCTACCGGCTCGCCGGTGCCGGCATCGCCAACATGTTTCCGCAGACCTCGCACGTCGAATCGATCGCGCTGTTCGAGCGCGACTGATGAGTCGGCGGTGCGAGCGTGCTCGCGCCGGAAGAGGACGTGTGGCGCGCAAAAGCGGCTGCTGCGCGACCGCACGAGGCTGCTGCGCGAGACGGCGAAGAATCGACGGCGACCGGCAGGAGTGCGGCCGCGTGTCGCCGGACTGAGACGGACTGAGATATACTCCGCCACTCCCCGAAACGGGGCAGAGTGGTCGATTGCACCGGTCTTGAAATCCGGGAAGAATCGCTTTGATTCTTAACCGCTTTTTCATCGAGTCTCCGCAATTTGCGGAAATCGTCTCCGCAACTCAGAGCAAAAACGGAAGCGTGGCCGAGTGGTTTAAGGCAGCGGTCTTGAAAACCGCCAGGGGTTCACGCCCCTCGTGAGTTCGAATCTCACCGCTTCCGCCAATCGGCGCCTACGTCCTTTCGAGCAGCTTCAGCAGGCTGTGCAGCAGCCGATTTTCGGCTGCGGGGCTGTCATCCTAACGCCATTGGCCGGCCGTCGAAGCGGAGGGCGCTGCGTGGCGGCTGTCAACGAAGCACTGTCACGACGATCTCGCGGACATGGCCGCGCGTGCGATGTTCCCACAGGTAGATCCCGTGCCAAGTTCCGAGCAGCAAGCGGCCGTCGCTCACCGGGACGGTGACGAAGGTGCCGCTCAGCATGCTGCGGGCGTGCGCAGCCATGTCGTCGGCGCCCTCGAGATTGTGCCGGTAGGCCGGGTCCCCATCCGGTGCCCAGCGTCCGGCCAGCGTCTCCAGATCCCGGCGCACGTCGGGGGCTGCGTTCTCGGTGATCAGCAATGAACAACTGCTGTGCCGCACGAATACGTGAGCGACGCCAGCCCCCGCCGGGCACCGCGCGACAATCGCCGTGACCTCGCCGGTGACTTCGCTCATGCCCCGGCCTTTGGTATGGAACTCGAACACTTCTTGATGCGTCATCGGTCACTCTCTTCGTTGGGCCCGGTCGCCGGGCAGCGGCACGAATCCGCGACGAGGCAGGCGTCCATGTTTCTGCCGTTGCGACTGGCTCCTGCACGGAGCGAGGCGTCCGCGGAGGAAACTTTCGCCATGCAGCGAGGAAAGCCCGCCGCGACGGGAGCACGCAGCGCTCGAATCGCGAGCGTTCAAAGGTCTCGCCTACCAGGCGCGCGAACCCAGCAACGTCAGCCCATGCAGGAGCAGTCCGATTCCTCCCCCGACGACCGTCCCGTTCAGCCGAATGAACTGAAGATCCCGTCCGACGCTCAGTTCCACCTCGCGCACGAGGTCCTCGTCCTTCCAGCCCCTTATCGTTGCGGCGATATGGCGGGAAAGCGCGTCGCGGAAGTCGTCCGCGAGGGCGACCACGGCGGATTCGAGATGGTCTTCGAGGGAGTGGCGCAACGCCTGGTTCTCGGCGAGGGTCGTGCCGAAAGCGCTCGCGGCGGCGCTGATCCTTTGTCTGAGACGCGAGTCCGATTGATGCAGGTCCTCGCGCAGCCAGGCTTTCAGCTCGTCCCAGAGACCATTCAGGTAGCCGGCCAGGACCGGGTGCGTCAGTACTTCCAGCTTCGCGGCGTTGGCCCGCGCCACAAAGCCGGCGTCGTTCGTCAGGCGAGCGATGAATTCGGCGACCGTTTCGTCGAAGGCCCTGCGACGCGGGTGGAGCGGGTCGTCGCCGATGTCGTGCAGCCAGCCGTTGATGCCCCGGACGATGCTGGCGGCGATCTTGCAGGAGAATTCTTCGGTGTCGGTGACGAGGCCCACGGCCTTCAAGGTCTTCGGATACTCCTTGCCGGCGATCTCGATGATCATCGCGGCGAAGGCGGTCTGCACCTCCGGGGCGTCGAGCCAGCGTGCCAATCTCCTGAGCCCCGCATCCAGCAATTCCTGGTGCCGATCGTCGATGGTCAGGGTGTCGAGGACTTGCCCCGCGACGCCTGACACGTCGATCTCTTTCAGCCGTTCGCGGATGCTCGCGGCCAAGAGGCTCCGCACGCGCTCGTCGTCGATGAAGTCCAGCCATCCGGCCAGGGCGGCGGCCAGCTTCTCGGCGACGATCTGCGCGTTGTCCGGCCGCTGGAGCCAGTCGCCCAGCCGATCGGCGGGGCCGAAGGCGCGCAGCTTCTGCACAAGGGTATCGGTGGCGAGGAACTTGTCGCGAACGAATTCCGCGAGGTTGTCGGCAAACCGCTCCTTGTTCGCGGGAATGATCGCGGTGTGGGGAATGGGCAGCCCTAGGGGATGCCGGAACAGCGCGACGACGGCGAACCAGTCGGCCAGAGCGCCGATCATCGCGGCTTCGGCAAACGCGGCGATCCAGCCCCAGATTCCGGCCCCGTGCTGCAGGCGCGCGACGACGAAAAGGGCCGTGACCGCGACCAGCAGCGCGCCGGCCAGCCGCTTCATCTTCGCCAATTGGCGCGCCTTCGTGTCACCGAACGTAGACGGCATATCAGCTCCCGCGGAGTGCCCGTGAGACTTGGGAACTCATGGGCGACGCACGAAGCGTAGCCTTCGGCGCGTGATACGGTAAGACGCGCGTGCGGCGCACACCGTCGTCGCCGGGCTGCGGGCGCACCGCTTGCTGGCACGGCACGGGAGCCTCCATTGGCGAAAGCGGGCGACTAGGAGGAACGACGGAAAGGAGAGCGGAATGTGTCCGGGATGCTGCAATGACGGGCCGAAGCGCCGGCTCGAGGCGTCAGTGTGCGCGTTCGCGGCCGCGGTACTGCTGGCGTTTCCCGCGCACGGCCACGACAAGGCGCGCGGCAAAGCGCAGGTGCTCGAAACCAGGCTCGGGCTGGCTTCGTACTATGCGCGCAGCCTGCACGGGCGGGAGACGGCGAGCGGCGAGACCTTCGACCGGACCGAGATGGTCGCCGCACATCCACGCTATCCGCTCGGGACGCGCGTGCGGGTGACCAACCGGAAGAACGGGCGCGCGACCGAGGTCCGCATCAACGACCGCGGGCCGACACGGCCGAACCGGAAGGAGGGCGTCATCATCGATCTCTCCCCGGCGGCCGCGGCGAAGCTCGGGATGATCAAGGACGGCCGATCGCACGTGAAGGTCGAGGTGCTGGAATGGGGCGACGACGAAAGGAAATGACATCCGCGAGGATTCCCGGAAGCGCGAGGTGAACGCGGGGCCGGTCTGTGCGCGGGGGCGGGCCCCGCGCGCCGCGTGGCGAGGACAACGAACTCCAGCTGCCTTCACGCGGCGCCTGGGGCATCGACCGATCTCCCGCGCCGTCCGACTATCGTCAGACGATCCCCTCCCGTCGAAGCGCCTCGATCTTCTCGGCCGTCGGGCAGCTCGAAGCGGCCGACCATCTCGCGCGCTGCGTAATGCGGGTCTTCGTGGATGTCGGCCGCGGTGGAGATCCGTCCGCTCGGCACGTCGGCTGCTTCGAGCACGTCGAGCATCTCGTCGAGATCGCGCTGCGACGTCCACGTGGTGATCGCGGCGTCGAGTTCACGCCGACCCGTACCGGCGGGCGGTCCGGGTAGCCGGCGAGGTAGCGCAGGCCGCCCATCGACTCGGCGATCGCCGCGAAGCCGGGGCGGTCCTTGTACGGGCCGGTCTGGCCGTAGCCCGACACGAGCACCGTCACGAGCTTCGGGTTGATCGCCGAGAGCACCTCCCAGCCGAGCCCCAACGCTTCGAACGAGCCCGGGCGGAAGTTCTCGATGACGATGTCGGCATCGCGGACGAGGTCGCGAACGATCTGCTGCGCGCGCGGCGACTTCAGGTTCAGCGTCACCGACTTCTTGTTGCGGCTCTGCGAATACCACCAGTACGACGTGCCCTTGTGCAGCTTGCGCCAGGTGCGCAGGGGGGCGCCCCCGGCGGGCGATTCGATCTTGATCACTTCGGCGCCGAACTGCGCGAGCAGGCTCGTGGCATACGGGCCGGCGATCAGCGTGCCGAGCTCGACGACCTTGACGCCGGCGAGCGGCAGCGGCCGCTGGTCGGTGCCGTTGCCGACATTTTCGTTGGGGTGGGGGTGTGCCATCTCGCTTCCGTCCTTTCGCGTCTGTCGAGGTCGGATGGCGGATCGCGATCCGTCCGTTTCGGGAAGCGATGGCTGGCGGATCGCGAGAAATGAATACCGCGGAACGGCGCGGTATTCCTGCTTTATGCATCGCAGCATTGCCGGAATCAGATGGCGAGAGGCGCGCTGAGTGGCAGGCCGGAGCGGTCTCACTCGCCGCGTGGCGGGATGCGCTTCGCTTTCCCGCCCTACGATTTCGTCATGGCGCGTAGTCGTAGGTCGGACCGAGCGCAGCGATGTCCGACGCCGCCTGCGACGCGCCGCAGGCGAGCTTCGAGGTCAATGCACCGGCGTCGAGATGGGTTCGCCGCTGTTCTTCATCAGGACGACCAGAAACTTGGCGGGATCGGTGACGCTGGCGTTGCGCGAGATCGTGTGGATATCGTCCGGGCCTTCGTAGAAGGTCTGGCCCGGTGTCAGCGTGACGGATTTGCCGCCGCGCACTCCCATCACGATGGACCCCTCCAGCACATAAACGAATGCGTGCGCATTGTGACGATGCACGGGGCTTTCTCCGCCGGGTGGATACTCGACCGTGATGACCGTCGCGTCCTTGCCCGGATAGTCGGCCAGGGCCTTGGTCATCAGCGGGGTCACGCGCGCCCCGGGCGGCGGCTGTTGTGCGTCGGCGGCGCCGGCTGCCAAGAGCAGCAGCATGGCGAAGGTTCTGAAATTGGGCATGGCTTGTTCCTCGTTGTCGTCGGGGAGGGGCGGTCGTGAGGGGGGACGGGGCGGGTCGATGAGGCGTCGGCTTATTCTTGCGCCGCCGAGCGGCTGAGCCAGTTCTGGAAACGCGTCGAGCCGATTCGCGCGTTATCGCCGGTGACCAGCGAGCGATCATCCAGCTCGCTGCCGAAATAGCGCGCATGAACGTCGGCGATGACCTCGCGCTGGTCGTCGCGGGCGGCGAGAAACTTGCGCGCCAGTTCGTCGAGCGGGAAGCGGTCCGGTCCGCCGACCTCGACGATGCCGTTCACCGGTGCTCCGACCGCGAGATCGGCGAGCACCGCCGAGACGTCGTCCGCTGCGATCGGCTGGATCAGGGCGGGCGAAAGGCGAATCGTGCCGCCGTCGACACTCGAGTTGATAATGCCTTCGATGAACTCGAAGAACTGCGTCGCGCGCAGGATCGTGTAGGGAATCTTCGACGCCTTGATCAGGGCTTCCTGCGCGACTTTTGCGCGGAAGTAACCGTTGTCGGGAAGGCGATCGGTGCCGGCGATGGAAAGTGCGACGTGATGCTCGACGCTGGCGGAGGCTTCCGCGGCAAGCAGATTTCGGGTCGACGTTTCGAAGAACTCCATGACTGCCCGGTCTTCGAACGAGGGCGAGTTCGACACGTCGACGACGACCTGCGCGCCTGCCAGCGCTTCAGCCAACCCTTGCCCGGTGAGGGTGTTGACGCCGGTACGGGGCGATGCCGCCACCGTCTCATGCCCGTGGCGCCGCAGCCTGCTTACAATGTTCGACCCGATAAGGCCGCTACCGCCGATCACTACGATTTTCATGCTCTGCTCCTCGATTCAGTTTCGATCACGACAGGACGGCGATCGATGGACGCAGTGTGCTCGGCGGGCGGGCGGAAGACTTTGCGGAAGCCTTGGGTTTTCATTGCATTTCGCTTGGACGCTTGTCCAAGAACCCGCCGATCGACCGTGCCATCGATAGGTCCCTGAATGCTTTTGGTCTTTGACGACTGCGTGCTCGACCTCGACCGGCGGGAGCTCAGCCGGGCGTCCCAGGCCGTTGCCACTGCGCCCAAGATTTTCGACCTGCTGGTCTGTCTGGCGCAGCACCGCGAGCGCGTCGTCAGCCGGGACGACCTGGTCGATGCCGTATGGGGCGGTCGAATCGTCTCGGAATCGACGCTCGCCAGTCACATCACCGCGGTGCGCAAGGCGGTCGGCGACGACGGCCAGCAACAGCGGGTGATTCGAACGATTGCCCGCAAGGGATTCCGGTTCGTCTCCGACCTCAGGGAAGCCGAGTCATTGGGGGGCGTCGGCCCGGGGGGCGCCCAGCCCGCCCCATCGATCGAAGTCCCGGCCTCCGCGCCGGACCTGCCCGCGAAACCGTCGATCGCCGTCCTGCCGTTCGTGAATCTGACCGGAGACCCGGAGCAGGATTACCTAGCCGACGGCGTCGTCGAGGACATCATCGCGGCCCTGTCGCAGCATCGCTGGCTGTTTGTCGTCGCGCGCAACTCGAGCTTCACCTACAAGGGTCGTGCGGTGGACGTGAAACAGGTCGGCCGCGAGCTGGGCGTTCGCTACGTGCTGGAAGGCAGCTGGCGCAAGGCCAACGACCGGGTGCGGATCACGGGACAGCTGATCGATGCGACCTCCGGCGCGCACCACTGGGCCGGCCGCTTCGAAGGTGTGCTGGGAGACATCTTCGAACTGCAAGACCAGATCACCGAGACCGTGGTCGGCGCGATCGCGCCGCAGCTCGAACGGGCCGAGATCGAGCGTGCGAGGCACAAACCGACCGGCAGCCTCGACGCCTACGACTACTATCTGTGCGGAATGGCCAAGCTGCATCAGGGAACCCGGGAAACCATCGACCAGGCGCTGCCGCTCTTCGAGAAGGCGATCGAGTTCGATCCGGATTTCGCGTCGGCCTACGCGATGGCGGCGTGGTGTCACTGCTGGCGGAAGATCAATGGCTGGATGACCGACCGCCCGCGCGAGGTCGCCGAGGGGATCCGGCTGGCTCGCTGCGCCGTGGAGGTGGGCAAGGGCGACGCGGTCGCGCTCACCAGAAGCGGCCACGTGCTTGCCCATCTGGCCGGCGACCTCCCGGGAGGCATCGCATTGCTGGACAAGGCGCTCGTGCTCAATCCCAACCTCGCGGCGGCGTGGTTTCTCGGGGCATTCCTTCGGCTCTGGCACGGCGAAACCGACGCCGCCATCGAGCACTTTTCGCACGCCATGCGTTTGAGCCCGCTCGACCCGGAGCTGTATCGAATGCAAGCCGGAATGGCGGCCGCGCATCTCTTCGTCGGCCGCTTCGATGCTGCGTCGTCATGGGCGGAAAAGGCGGTGCGGGATTTGCCGAGTCTATTGCTGGCCGTGGCCGTGGCCGTGCTCGCGGCGAGTCATGCGCTTGGCGGGCGGACGGGCGAAGCGCGGCGGGCGATGGATAAGCTGCGTGAGCTTGATCCTAAGTTGCGTATTTCCAATCTTGCGGATTGGCTGCCGATACGACGGGCGGAGAATCAGGCGATCTTGATGGACGGCCTGCGTAAAGCAGGGTTGCCGCAATAAGGGGCACAGAGCTTCTGTGCAAGAGCCGCGCTCCTTACATCCGTCGCGAGATGTTTCCCCCACTGGGTAGGTGTCGGTAATCAGCGTCGGCTCCATACCGAGTACACGACCGATTCGAACAACTGCCCTCGTAGTTGAAGCAGGCTTTCGCGGACGTGGCGATCAATGCCTGCTGCTCGGCCGAAGAGGACAGTCGACCGTATCGGGTTACACGTCCGCTACGGGCTAAAAGTCGCCGCTTGACGCCTCGCCGTCTTCCACGAAACGTCGAACACGGCTTTTTTCGAAAATACTTTGACATAGAATGGAGGCATCGTGCCGAACCCGCGCCCGACCGCATAACCGAAAACAATCGCTCCGCGAACAGACATGTCTAAATCCCTACCCGAATTCAAACGCTTCCTGGCCAAGTCGGCCCCGACTCTGTCCGAACACGAGAAAAAACTGGCCAACCTGATGCTGGGGGGGTTCGACGAAATCGCGGCGGTCGGGACGGCCGGAGGCCGACGCGGGAAGGTCTTGGCGAAACTCATCGTCGAGAAGGGGGACGCGGCGCCTCCGGCACTCGAAATCGAGGCCGACGAAGCGCACGCCAACGAGAGCGAGATCGTCCGGCTTACCAAAGTGGCGGTCGAGCATTTCCGGGGGTTTTCGGACAAGCACACTTTCGAGTTCAAGAACCCGTACACGTTCGTCTACGGGCCGAACGGGACGGGGAAGTCGAGCCTCTGCGAGGCGCTCGAATACGGATTGCTCGGCTCGATCCACGAAGCGGACTCGAAGCGGATCCCCGTCTCGGACTACATAAGGAACGCCACATCGAGGAAGTCGGCGAAACCCGTCCTGTACGGAGATACCGCGAAGGAGCAGGGAATCGAAGTGAAAGCGGACCCCCGCAGTTTCGAATTCTGCTTCATCGAAAAGAACCGGATCGACGGATTCGCGCGGGTGGCGGCCAATACCCCGGCCGCCCAGCAGGCGCGGTTGGCCGCACTGTTCGGGTTGGAAGAGTTCAACGCGTTCGCAACGCAGTTCAACGAGAGCCTCGACCCTTACCTGGACTGCGTCGGAAAAAAGGGGAAGGATCTCGCGGACCGGGCGAAGGGCATCGCCGGACACAAGGCGATCCTCGAAGGCCTCCCGGTGAAAGCCAAAGCCGCTGAAACGCGAGGCGCCGCGCTGCTCGCGAAATATCCGGAGTGCAAGGACCTCGAGGAAATCAAGGCCGCCCTAACCGGCCCCGAAGGGAACGGCGGCAAGCAAAAGGCGAACAACACCGAAATCGGCCGCCTTCAGAACCTTAAAACGGCCGCTGATCCCGGGACGGACGGCATCCTAGCCGACGCCGACGGACTGCTCCGGCTCATCAAAGAGAAGGCGGAATCGGAAGAGTTCCTCAACCAGTACAAGGACCAGCTTTCCCTTCGGGACCTTTACGGCGCGATCCTGGGGAACCGCGAAAGGTTCGGGAACGAGTGTCCCGCGTGCGCCTCCGAACTCTACCGCGACGGTCGACTCGCCGTTCCAGTCGATCCGTACGGCAACGCGGAGGAAAAGCTGAAGCAATTCGACGCCGCCCTGAAGGCCGAAGGGCGGGTCAAGGAAATCCGGGAGGCCTTCAACCTCGGCTGGCGGGATTTGCTTTCGAAAATCGCCAAGCTTACGGCGTCCGCCGCGGCCGTCGGGTTCGTCGGAGCGCCCGAGGTCGGCTCGTTCAGCACTGAGGCTTCCGACGCCAAGGATGCGGCGGGCATCGAGACCTTCCTCCGAGCCGTACCGGCCAAGCGTGAGCTCCTTCAGGCGCTGAAGGACGCGACCGCGACCCATAACGGAAAGGTCGAACATTCCAAAGCCGCGATCAAGAAGCTCGAGGACGATAACCTCGCGATCTCCAAGGACGTCGAGGAAATCGTGGCCATCTCGACCCTCGTCGCTGCGAACGCGAAGAGCGAGACGGAGGCGACGCAGGCTATCGAGAAGTTCAACCGGGAGAACGAGGAACTCATCAGGGAGGCGGAAGCCGAGAAACCGGGAGTCGCGAGAAACCTGAGCTACAGCCTCGCTTACGTCTCGCTCCGCGGCAAGCTCCTGGCCTACAACGCCGGACTGCCCTTGGCCTTGGCCGCGGACCTCAACGAGAAGACGCTCAAGTTCTACAACGAGATCAACAAGAACGACCACCCTTCCGACAGGCTCAAGTCCCTGAGGTTGCCGACGTCCGTCGGGGAGAGGATAGAGATCGAGTTCGAGAACGGGGATCGGTGCGACGCGCTCCAGGTCCTCAGCGAAGGGCACATTCGCTGCCTCGGGCTCGCGATCCTGCTGGCGAAGATCACCAGGGACGGCCTCCCGTTCCTGATATTCGACGACGTCGTGAACTCGATCGACGACGAGCACCGGGGTGCGATCATCGACCTCATCCTGAATCCGGAAGAGGTCGGCAAGAGGCAACTCATCGTCACGACCCACGGTGAGGATTTCGTGAAGCGCCTCGAGAACGCCGTGCCGATGAAGAAGTACAAGGGAACGGTGACCCGAATCGACTTCCTCGTGCCGTTCGCCGCCAAGAAGATCACCGTGAAGCTCGACTCGCCCCGCCACTACCTCACGGTGGCTGCCCGAAGCTACGAAGAAGGGCGTACGCGCGACTCCCTGAGTTACGTCCGGAAGGCCTTCGAAGAGGAACTCAACCGTCTCTGGAAGAAGATTGCCAATAAGAAGCTGTCGGCGCAGATAAGCGTCGGGATGAGGGGGCCGGGAGACCCCGACCTCAAGAGCTTGGCGACGGGGCTCCACCAGTTCCTCGTCAGGAAGGAGGTGACCGTGTTCCAAGAAGCCGTGCCGCACCTGGGCGAGATGCTTGGATACGACGAGAAGCACCAACTCGAGTGGAACTACCTGAACAAGGGAACCCATGACGAGGACCGGGCGGAAGAGTTCGACGCCGCAGTCGTTCGGCGCATGCTCGAGACCGTCATCAAGCTCGACGAGGCGATCGAGGCTCCGCAGGCCTGATAGTGGCCCCCGGACAACTGTCCGGGGTCGACGCTGTGCCGCATTCTTTATTTCGTTTCCGATAAGAATTTTCCGGGCGAATAGCCGCTTCGGCCCCGGTTCTGTACGTTTACAACGTGTGCCTCATGCGGACACCGCGGAGAGGAACGCTTGCCGGGCGACTCGCACGGCGGCCGGCGGTCGGGAATCCTGCCGATCAGACGGCAAGTGCGCTGAGTGAGAGAAGGCTGTCACATAGCAGCCTTTCTTTCCGCTGAACGCGAACGTCAGCTCCGGCCGACTACCGGTCGAACATCACCGCCCGTCGACGAATAGGGCCAACGCAAGCAGACCCCGATTCGCAGAGCGGGGCTGCCGGAACAAGCCGGGCGCTGCGGCTTTGGCGGCATCAGCCCGCCAGCAGCTTGCGGCGAATTCCACGCCAACTTCCACACCCGCCGCGACATGGTCGTCCGCCGACCGCCGAATCTCGTGCCATCCCGCGACTCAATCCTCGTGCCGCAAATGATCCACCAGCCGCCGCGCCGCGACCGGTAGCGCCGCGTACGAGCGCACGCACAGCTTCAGTTCGCGCTCGGCCCACGGCTCGTCGAGGCGGACCTGCGCGATGTCGAGTGTGCTGAGGTAGCGGCGCGCGACCGCTTCGGGGAGGAAGCCGATGCCCGGCCCCGTCTCGACCATCAGGCATAGCGCCTCGTAGCTCGTGACCTGGATGAGCATCCGCACGGCGCGGTCGAGTTCGGTCGCGGCTTTCACCAGCTGCAGGTTGATCGCACTGCCGGCGTGCAGCCCGACGCAGTCGTAGTCGAGCGTGTCGGCGAAGCGCACCGCGTCGCGGCCGGCGAGGAGGTGGTCGCGCGGCGTGATCAGCACGAGGTGATCGTTGCGGTAGTGGAAGGTCTCGACCTCCTGGCCGAACGGCAAGTGCGCGAAGATGCCGATGTCGGCCTGGTTCTCGGCGACCGCTTTTGTGACGCGCGTGCTGATCCGCTCCTCGAGGTGGATCTGCACCTGCGGATGCAGCGCGAGGAACTGCTTGATCTCGCCGGGCAGGAACTACGTAATCGCCGACAGGTTCGCCGCGACGCGCACCTGACCGCGTACGCCGGTCGAATACTCGGCCATCTGCGCGGCGATCTCGTCGAGGCTGTGCAGCACGCCGCGCGCGAGGTTCAGCAGCGCGATGCCCGCGTCGGTCGGCTCGACGCCCTTGTTCGTGCGCCGCAGCAGCGTCGTCTTCAGCGCCGCTTCGAGGTCGCTGATGCGCCGGCTGACCGCGGACGCGGCGACGTGCTCGCGGTCGGCCGCCGCGGCGATCGTGCCGGTCTCGACGATGCTGACGAAGAGCTTCAGCGAGACCGGATCGACGCGCATGGAAGGTTCGGAAGAGGCTCAAACACGGCGAAGACGGGTCCTTTCGATGGGAAGCGGGTCGCATCTTCGCCGATCTCGGCCCGCGTTGGGAAGGGCGACGGGGAGGCACCCGTCGCGTTCGCCGGGCTCGCCCAGTCAGTCGGCTCAGGTCGCCGCGACGCGGTCGGGCATCACCCCCCAGAGCGTCTCGTACGGCTGCCGCATCACCGACGGTCGCGAAGCGGGGCGCGGCCGTATCGCGAGGAACGAAGCGCTGGCAGATCCGGCGCGCGCGATCCCTGACGTACGACGACTGCGCCGGCGGCGGCGGGCATGACGTCCTCAGTGCGGCGTGCCGTCCGCGCCGCCCGCTCCCGGCAGCCGGACCGCGGCCTCGGCGAGCGATCCGGCAGGGCCGCTACACAGCAGGCGTCCGCTTCGCATGAGGCAGCGCAGGCGCCACGCGAAGAACACGTCGCCGAGGAATTCGTCGCATTCCCACTGCGCCGAGCCGATCGCCTGCTCGGCCGGCTGCCAGTCGTCATCGCATTGCGCGAGCAGCAGCCCGTCGTAGAAGTCGTCGCCGTGGTGGCTGATGCGGCCGCCGGCCCAGCGCCGCACGCCGGATGTGCACGCCGCGTTGCGCTGCCATTCTCGGGTGAGCCGCAAGATCTCCGCGGCGTCGAGCATCCGCGCGCGCGCAAGCAGCTCCCCGAACTCACCCGGTTCGAACTGGCTGACCGTGCGCCGGCCGCCCGGATCGGCACCGGGGTCGACGGCCTCGACGACGCGGATGTCCGCTGCCTGCGGCGGCAACACCGCGCATAAGCGCTGCAGCCACAATTGCGACGAACTGTGCGCGCCGGTCCAGACGAATACCGTGCCTTGGCGCGCTGCGTCGGTCGCCTGCGCATAGCGCGCCTCCTCCTCGTCGAAGTCGCCGACTGCCGGCGGCGCGTCGGGCAGCAACTCGGCCCAGTAGCGCGCGCGGCTGGCCGGGCCGTCGGCAGTCCCCAGCGCGCCGAGCGGGCCGAGGCAGTAGATGTCGCGAAAGCGCACGATCGTTGCCGCCGGCGCCATGCCGATGTTCATCGCATCGCGGAGCACGCCCGCGGCGGTGTCGCCGAGCACCAGATGGACTGCGTCTGTCATGGCCTGTCCGGTATGCGGCCTGCACCGCGTCGGTCGGTAGACCCGGCGGGCGCGACCCGGTTCGCCGGTCCGCCGGCGGGAAAGCGCCGGCGACTGCGTATAATCCGCGCGTCGTGAATCGTCGAACCGCCGCGCGGAAGCGCCTTCGCTTTCGTCGGGTTCGACTTGCTCCGCGAGCCTCCGGCCCGCCCCAAAACCTGCGGCGTCCGCATGTCCCGTCTGATCCTCCTCAACAAACCCTACGGCGTGATCTGCCAGTTTTCGGGCGAGCCCGGCCGCGCGACGCTGAAGGATTTCGTGCCGGTGCCGGACGTGTATCCGGCGGGCCGGCTTGATACCGACAGTGAAGGTCTGTTGCTATTGACCGATGACGGCGCGCTGCAGCACCGGGTCGCCGACCCTCGGCATAAATTGCCGAAGACCTATCTCGTCCAGGTCGAGGGCGAGCCCGGCGAGGAAGCCGTCGCCCGCTTGCGGGCGGGGCTCGACCTCGGCGATTTCGTCACGCGCCCGTGCGACGCGCGTGTCGTCGGCGAGCCCGACTGGCTGTGGCCGCGCGACCCGCCGGTGAGGTTTCGCAAGAGCGTGCCGACGTCGTGGCTCGAGATCGTCCTGCGCGAGGGAAAGAACCGGCAGGCCAGGCGGATGACGGCGAAGATCGGGTTTCCGACCTTGCGTCTCCTGCGGGTCGCGATCGGTCCGTGGTCGCTCGCGCGGCTCGGTCCGGGCGAGTGGCGCGAGGAATCCGGATTGGCGCTGGAAGGACGCGCCGCCGCCGCTCAGGTGACGAGAGCGCGCAGTCGCGGCGGGCGGCGGTAGAATCCCGGGTCGAATTTCACAACGGACGGTTGAAGCAATGGTTCGTCGGGCAGCGCGTCGTCTTGCCGGGCTCCTTATTGCCGGTGCCATTTTCAATGCGCCTGTCGTTGGCGCCGAACTGCCGGTCGTCGAACTCGGCGCCGGGATGTACCGCGTCGAGGCGGAGCTCGCGCACACTGACAAGGCGCGGCAGATCGGGTTGATGCACCGGACGTCGATGCCGGCGCACCGGGGCATGATCTTCGTCTTCCCGCAGGACGCTCGCCACTGCATGTGGATGAAGAACACGTTGATCCCGCTGTCCGTCGCGTTCCTCGACGCCGAGGGACGCATCCTCAATATCGAGCGCATGCTCCCACGGACCCAGGACTCGCACTGCGCCGCCGATCGCGCCCGTTATGCGCTCGAAATGAACGCGGACTGGTTTTCGTCGCGCAAGATCGCGGTCGGCGAGCGCATTCGCGGCGTCGAGCGCCTGCCGGCCGGGCGCTGATCGCGCAGCACGCGGCGGGCGGGAGCCGGAGCGTCGTTCCCGCCGTGGTCCGACGCGCGCCCGTCGTGCCAACTTCCGAAATAGGGGTTTTTCCGGTCGCTTATCCGACGGTCCCGATTGCCGGCGTCCCTTGATAATCGCTGCATCTCGTTGTTCGTCCGTTTCGCGCGGGCGACTCGCGACGCGGCGGTGCAGGCAAGGAGTCGGCGATGGCCGAAGACAGCGATCTCGAAAAAACGGAACAGCCATCATCACGGCGCCTTGAACAGGCGCGTGAGGAAGGGCAGGTTCCGCAGTCGCGCGAGCTGTCGACCTTTCTCGTGCTGATCGCCGGCGTCAGCGGCCTGTGGCTGATGGGCGGCTGGATTTCCGAGCGCATCCTCGGCCTGTTGCGCCGCGGCTTCACGTTCGAGCGCGCGGTCGCGTTCGACCCGCAGTTGATGGTCAAGGACTTCGGCGACCTCTTCACCGAGGCGCTGCTGACGATGTTGCCGCTGTTCGGCATGCTGATGATCGCCGCGGTCGGCGCGCCGGTCCTGATCGGTGGTTTCGTGTTTTCGCCGAAGGCGCTGGGACTGAAGCTCGAGCGGATGGATCCGCTGAAGGGTCTGGGGCGGATGTTCTCCGTGCACGGCCTCGTCGAGCTGCTGAAGTCGGTGCTGAAGGCCGCCGTCGTCGGTGGCGTCGGCGCGTTCGCGGTGTGGCGCGAGCGCGAGCACATCTTCGCGCTGATGTTCGAGAACGTCGAAACGGCGGTGCCGGACTTCCTGCAGGCCGTGTTGTTTTCCGCGCTGCTGATCATCATGGGGCTCGCGATCCTCGCCCTGATCGACGTGCCGTTCCAGCTTTGGCAGTACCACAAGAAGCTGCGCATGACGAAGGAAGAGGTCAAGCGCGAGGCCAAGGAGCAGGAGGGCGATCCGCACGTCAAGGGGCGCATCCGCAGCATGCAGCGCGAGCTGGCGCGGCGCCGGATGATGGCCGAGGTGCCGAAGGCGGACGTCGTCGTCACGAACCCGACGCACTTTTCGGTCGCACTGAAGTACGACGCGAAGAAGATGAGCGCGCCGATCGTGATCGCGAAGGGCCGCGGCGAGATCGCGCTGAAGATCCGGGAACTCGCGAAGGAACACAAGGTGCCACTGCTCGAGGCGCCGCCGCTCGCGCGCGCGCTCTACAAGCACTGCGAGCTCGAGCAGGCGGTGCCGGGCGCGCTCTACACGGCGGTCGCCGAAGTCATGGCCTACGTGTATCAGCTCAACCAGTGGATGACCCAGGGCGGCCTGCCGCCCGCGGCGCCGGCGAAGCTGCCGGTGCCCGAAGACATGGACCCCGGCGCGCCCGATTGAAACCGCGGCCGCACGGAAAACGATAGAGACTAGCGATGCCCGAAACCCTGACCCTGCGCGCGCTGATGACGCCGGCCAACCTGCGGCTGCTCGGCGCGCCGATCTTCATCATCATGATCCTGTCCATGATGGTGCTGCCGTTGCCGGCATTCGCGCTCGACGTCTTCTTCACGTTCAACATCGCGATCTCCGTCATGGTGATGCTGGTCGCGATGTACACGAGGAAGCCGCTCGACTTCTCGGTGTTCCCGACGGTGCTGCTCGTGACGACGCTGCTGCGTCTCGCGCTCAACGTCGCCTCGACGCGGATCGTGCTGCTCGAAGGGCACAACGGCCCGGATGCCGCAGGCAAGGTCATCGAGGCGTTCGGGCACTTCCTCGTCGGCGGCAACACAGCGATCGGCATCGTCGTGTTCGTGATCCTCGTGATCATCAACTTCGTCGTGGTCACGAAGGGCGCCGGGCGGATCGCGGAAGTCAGCGCCCGTTTCACGCTCGACGCGATGCCGGGCAAGCAGATGGCGATCGACGCCGACCTCAATGCCGGCCTGATCGAGGAGGCCGAGGCGAAGCGCCGCAGGAAAGAGGTCGCGCAGGAGTCCGAGTTCTACGGCGCGATGGACGGTGCCTCGAAGTTCGTCCGCGGCGACGCGGTCGCCGGCATCCTGATCCTGCTGATCAACATCCTCGGCGGCTTCATGGTCGGCGTCGTGCAGCACGGGATGAGCGCGAGCACGGCGATGGAGACCTACACGCTGCTGACGATCGGCGACGGCCTCGTCGCGCAGATCCCGGCGCTCGTGATCTCGATCGCGGCCGGCCTCGTCGTCGCGCGCGTCGGCGACGAAGGCGACATCGGCGGCCTCGTCGTCGCGCAGGTGTTCTCGAACCCGCGCGTGCTGATGCTGACCGCGGGCATCATCGGGGTGCTCGGCCTGATTCCGGGCATGCCGAACCTCGTCTTCATCCTGATCGCGGGCGCGCTCGGCTGGTTCGCATGGAAGCGGATCGGCGCCGAGCAGCGCGAGGCGGCGGCCGCAGCGCAGGGGAAGCCCGAAACGGCCCCGCAGCCGGCGGCGGAAAACCTCGAAGCGAGCTGGAACGACGTCGCACCGGTGGACGTGCTCGGCCTCGAAGTGGGCTACCGGCTGATTCCGATGGTCGACAAGGGGCAGGATGGCGAGCTCCTGAAGCGCATCCGCGGCCTGCGCAAGAAGTTCGCGCAGGACGTCGGCTTCCTCGCCGCGCCGGTGCATATCCGCGACAACCTCGAACTGAAGCCGAACGCGTACCGCATCGCGTTGAAAGGCGTCGAGATCGGGGGCGGCGAGGCGTATCCCGGGCAGTTTCTCGCGATCAATCCGGGACGCGTCAGCGGTCCGCTCGCCGGCCGCGAGACGCGCGATCCGGCGTTCGACCTGCCGGCGTTCTGGATCGACATCGGCCAGCGCGAGCAGGCGCATGCGCTCGGCTACACGGTCGTCGATGCGAGCACCGTCGTCGCGACGCACCTGAACCACCTGATCCTGAACCACGCGGCGGAACTCCTCGGGCGCCAGGAGACGCAGGCGCTGCTCGACCATATCGGCAAGAGCGCGCCGAAGCTCGTCGAGGACCTCGTTCCGGCGCTGCTGCAGGTCGCGACCGTGCAGCGCGTGCTGCAGAACCTGCTCGACGAGGGCGTCAACATCCGTGACATGCGCACGATCATCGAGACGCTCGCGGAGAACGCGCCGCGCACGCAGGACCCGCTCGACCTCACGTCGCGCGTGCGCCAGGCGCTCGGCCGCTCGATTCTGCAGGGCCTGTTCCCGGGCAACGCCGAGATCCAGGTCATGACGCTCGAACCCGCGCTCGAACGCATCCTGATGCAGGCGATGGGCGGGGGCGGCGACGGCGGCGCGATCGAGCCGAGCCTCGCCGACGGCCTGCTGCGGCACACCGCCGAAGTCGCGCAGCGCCAGGAGGACATCGGCCTGCCGCCGGTGCTGCTCGTGCCGCCGCAGCTGCGCTGGCTGCTGTCGCGCTTCCTGCGCCGCGCGGTGCCGTCGCTGAAAGTCATCGCGAACTCCGAAGTGCCCGAGACGCGCACGATTCGCGTCACCAGCATGGTCGGCGCGGGCGCGAACTGAGCGCCGCAGGCGGGACGGAATAGACGGGGGAAACCCGGTTTATTCCGCGCAAGCGGGCCCGGGCCCGAACCGCATAATCGGACCAACGATGCGCCATGAGCGCCGCAGTCCGGAGAATCCACATGAACGTCAAGCGCTATTTCGCCCAAACCGCCCGCGACGCCCTGCGTGCCCTGAAGGCCGAGCTCGGAGCCGATGCGATCGTGCTGTCGAATCGCGCGGTCGAAGGCGGCGTCGAGATCCTCGCGCTGCCGGCCGACGCGGTCGGCGCGTTGCAGTCCGCGACGCGGGCTGCAGCCCCTGCGGCGGCACCGGCAACGCGGGCGGCGCAACCGGCCGCGCTCCCCGACATCGACGACGATTTTCACATCCGGCTGTCGACCCGTGCGCCGGCGCCGACGCGCCACGAGGTTCAGCGCCCGGTCGCGGCGCAGCCGGCGAGCCCGGTGATCCGACCGTTCAACCCGCCGCGGATGGAGACGCCGGATTACCTGATGCGTACGCGCGAGCGGGCTTCCGCGTTCGTGGAGGACGCCGCGAGCGACGCGTTGGCGGCGGCGACGCTGTCTCGCCATCCGCGCGTCACGGACGCCGTGCCGTCGCGGCCGGAAACCGCCGCCCCCGCCGCGCGGGAAACGCGCGAAGAGCGTGACGATCCGCGAATCCGCGACCTGCAGGAAGCGAACGCGAAGCTGATGGGCGAACTCGCCGGCATCCGCGAGCTGATCGAGCGCCAGTTGTCCGGCTTCGCGTGGGGCGAGACGCGCCGCAAGGCGCCGGCCCGCGCGGACACGGTCGGCGAACTGCTCGAAGCGGGCTTTTCCGGCGTGCTCGCGCGTCGCCTCGCCGACGTCGTCGGCGACGGCGCGAGCGCCGAGGAGGCGCGCGCGGCCGTTAAGGCGGCGCTCGCCCGCGAGCTGCGCTCGATGTCGTCCGACGCGGACATCATCGACCGCGGCGGCGTCTATGCGCTCGTCGGCCCGACCGGCGTCGGCAAGACGACGACGACGGCGAAGCTCGCGGCGCGCTGCGTCGTGCGCCACGGCGCCGAGAAGCTCGCGCTGATCACCACCGACGGCTACCGGATCGGCGCCCAGGAGCAACTGCGCATCTACGGCCGTATCCTCGGCGTGCCGGTGTTCTCGGTCCGTGACGGCGCCGACTTGCGTCAGACGCTCGCCGAGCTGCGCAACAAGCACATGGTGCTGATCGACACCATGGGCATGAGCCAGCGCGATCGCATGGTCGCCGAACAGGCCGCGATGCTGACCGGCGCCGGCAGCGTGCGCCGCCTGCTGCTGCTCAACGCGACCTGCCGCGGCGACACGCTCGCCGACGTCGTGCGCGCGTATCGCGGCCCGGATCTCGCCGGCTGCATCCTGACGAAGATCGACGAGGCGGCGTCGCTCGCCCCGGCGATCGACGTCGCCGTCACCAATGCGCTCGACGTGTACTACGTCGCGAACGGCCAGCGGGTGCCCGAGGACCTGCACCTGCCGAACCGTGCCTATCTGCTGCATCGCGCGCTGCGCGCGCAAACCGCCGACTCGCCGTGGAAACTCGAAGGCGAGGAAGCAGGGCTGATGCTCGCGGCGGGCGCGGGAGCCTGAAATGATCGACCCCCGCGAAGACCAGGCGGCAGGATTGCGGCGGCTCTTTCGCCGTGCGCCGCCGACCGTCGTGGCGCTGTACGCGACCGGACGCTCCCGCGCGTCGACCGCGCTGCTGGCCGCACACCGTATCGCGGGCCAGTCGAGGCCGGTGCTGCTGCTCGACGAGGCAGTCGGGGACGCGTCGCTCGCCGGCGCCCTCGGCCTGCCCGACGGACCCGATCTCCTCAGCGTGCTCGGCAGCCAGATCGGGTTGCGCGACGTGCTGCAGCCGGTGCCCGGGCTCGTCGGACGTGTCCCGGTCTCGGCCGCCGCGCTCGCGTTGCCGCTGCTCGACGAGGAGCGCCGCGCGCGGCTCGTCGGCACGCTGCGCGAGCTCAACCGGCGCGCCGCCTTCGTGCTGATCCACGCCGGCTCCGGCACGGCCGGCGATCCATCGCCGTTCGTTTTCGCCGCGCCGCGCCGGCTGATCGTCGCCGAAGCGAGCCGTTCCGGCGCGACCGAGGCGTACCGCGTGATCAAGCAGCTCGCCGCCGCGGGAGCCGGGTCGCTGCACGTCGCGGTCGCCAGGGCCCGCAGCCGCGACGAGGCGCGCGATTTCTTTGCCGCGCTCGGCCAGCTTGTCCGCCGCCATATCGGCGTGCCGCTCGCATGGCTCGGGGAAGCGGAGCGGGACGACCTCGCGGCCGGCCTCGACTGCGATGCGATGGAGTCGTCGCCCGGGGAAGCGGCCGCGGCGTTTCTGCGCCGGCTTGCCGCATTCGGCCAGCCGCGCGCACGAGGCGCGACGAATCGGGGAGTACAGCCATGATTGCAGCAACGTATTCGATGCGGCAGGACTGTGCCGAGGAAGGCCTCGTTCGCGGGCGCGGCGGGTCGCCCTCCGAAGGCGCGGCCGGGCGCAAGAAGCCACAGGCAGAGTGGATGTACGACGCGCAAGGCAATCCCGACCAGAATCACCTGGTGGAAACCTGCGCGCCGCTGGTGAAGCGGCTCGCCTATCACCTGATGGCGAAGCTGCCGGCGAGCGTGCAGATCGACGACGTGATCCAGAACGGCATGCTCGGCCTGCTCGATGCGATCAACCGTTTCGAGGACGGCCTCGGGGCGCAGTTCGAGACCTATGCGGTCCAGCGCATCCGCGGCGCGATGCTCGACGGGCTGCGCGAGAACGACTGGCTGCCGCGCAGCGCGAGGCGCGACATGCGCCGGATCGAAGGCGCGATCCACAGCCTCGAGCAGAAGAACGGCCGGCAGCCGACCGAAATCGAGCTGGCCGAGGCGCTCGACATGCCGCTCGCCGACTACCAGCGGATGCTGCAGGACGCCCGCGGCCATCAGCTGGTGCATTTCGAGGACTTCACCGACGAGAACGGCGAGGACTACTTCGAACGCCACCTCGGCGAGCACGAATCGAATCCCCTCGACCTGCTCGAACAAGCCGACACCCGCGCCGCACTCGTCCGCGCGATCGGCGACCTGCCCGAGCGCGAGAAGCTGATGATGGCGCTGTACTACGACGAGGAACTGAACCTGCGCGAAATCGGCGAAGTGCTCGGCGTGTCCGAGTCGCGCGTATGCCAGCTGCACAGTCAGGCGGTCGCGCGGTTGCGCGCGCGCGTCGTCGGCGCAGTCGCTGCGAAGGTGCCCGCCAGCGGGCCGCGCCGCGGCCGCCCGCCGAAGAAGCCGGCGGTCGCCTGAGGGCGGCGGAGTATCCGCAATGGACAAGACCAGCTTCATCGGCCTCACGCTCGGCGTCGCCGCGATCCTGCTCGGACAGGTGCTCGAGGGCGGCCACATTTCGTCGCTGATCCAGCCGACCGCGTTTCTGATCGTCATCGGCGGCACGCTCGGCGCGGTGATGCTGCAAAGCCCGCTGCGCGTGTTCCGCGACGGCGTGCGGATGACGAAGTGGGTGTTCGTGCCGCCGCCGTCGTCGCATGCCGAATTGATCGCGCTCGCGTCGGCGTGGAGCCACGCGGCGCGCAAGGAAGGGCTGCTCGCGCTCGAAACGCGCCTCCCGGCGCTGTCCGACCCGTTTGCGCGCAAGGGGCTGCAGCTCGTCGTCGATGGCGTGGAGCCGCAACGGCTGCGCGAAGTGCTCGAAGTCGAGATCGATGCGTGGGGTGCGCAGATGAAACAGGGCGCGAAGATCTGGGAAGCGGCCGGTGGCTACGCGCCGACGATCGGCATTCTCGGTGCCGTGATGGGCCTGATCCACGTAATGGAGAACCTGTCGGACCCGTCGAAGCTCGGCTCGGGCATCGCCGTCGCGTTCGTCGCGACGATCTACGGCGTCGGCTTCGCGAATCTCGTGTTCCTGCCGATCTCGAAGAAGCTGATGGCGCACGTCGCGACCGGCGTCTCGCAGCGCGAGATGCTCGTCGACGGGCTCGTCGGCATCGCGAACGGCGACAACCCGCGGATCATCGAGAACCGGATGCAGGGCTACGTGCCCTGATCCGAAGGTCTCCCGCGAGGGCCGACACTTATGGCGCGACGCCGCAACCACGAAGAAGAGCACGAGAATCACGAGCGCTGGCTCGTGTCCTACGCCGACTTCATCACGCTGCTGTTCGCGTTCTTCGTCGTGATGTACTCGCTGTCGTCGGTCAATGAAGGCAAGTACCGCGTGCTGTCCGAGTCGCTCGTCAGCGCCTTCCGCAGCGGCGCGATCGTGCCGGACGGCGCGCCCTCGGCACCGGCGGTCGTTCCCGCGGTCGCGCCGGTGCTCCCGCCCGCGCAGCAGCCCGTCGAGCGTGCCGCCGACGTTGCCCGGCGCGAGGCGGCGCTGCACCGGATGACGAACATGGCCGACGAGATCCGGCGAGTGCTCGCGCCGCTGACTCAGGGCGGGCAAGTCCGCGTGACCGAAGGCGCGCGCGGGATCAGCGTCGAGATCAACGCGAGCGTGCTGTTCGCGCCCGGCGACGCGGCGCTCGACCCGTCGGCAGTCGCTGCCCTGCGCGCTGTCGCCGACGTGCTCGCGCGAGCCGACTTCCCGATCACGATCGAGGGACATACCGACAACCTACCGATCAGCACGTCCCGCTTTCCGTCCAACTGGGAGCTCTCGGCCGTGCGTGCGTCGTCGGTCGTGCGGCTCTTCATCGAAGCGGGCGTCCGCGGCGCGTTGCTGACCGCGGCCGGCTACGGTGACCAGCGCCCGGTCACCGAGAACTACACGGAGGAAGGCCGCGCGCGCAATCGCCGCGTCACGATCCTCATCGAATCGATGCTCGGCGACCTGCCGCCGCGCGCTCCCGGCACCATCCCCCGCGACGATCCGATCCGCGCGATCCTCCCGCCCGCGGGCGACGCCTGAGCGCCGCGGCGTCAGCGCAGTGCCGTCGGCTTCAGTTTGATCGTGAGCGCGACGCCCTTGCGTGCGCGCCGGTGGACCAGCGTCGTGAGCTGCGCGGGTTTCACGTCGACACTCGCAGGCTTGTTGCCGCGGCCGATGCCTTCGACTTTGAGCACCGAGTCGTCGGCCGGCACCGCGATCGCGACGAGCCCCTCGTTGTCGTCGAGCGCCATGACGATGACGCCGCGGCCGCCGGCCTGCACTTTCATCTCGCTCCTCGGGAACACGAGGATGCGGCCGTTTTCCGACACTGCGGCGATCCGTTCGCCGGCGACGCGTGCGGGGGCGAGCACCCTCTCGCCCTTTTCGAGCGTCATGAACGCCTTGCCCGCGCGCTGGCGGCTCGTCGCGTCGGCGACGGTGCAGATGAAGCCGTAGCCCCCGGAGTTCGCGAACATCCAGCTCGATTCGGGCTCGGCCGAGACGACCTGCGCGAGCTTGCCGCCGTTCTGGAAGTCGACGAGCGTCGTGATCGGGGTGCCGTCGCCGCGGCCGCCCGGGAGATCCGACACGCGCACGGTGTAGGCGCGGCCTTGCGTGTCGATGACGACGAGGGGCCACGTCGTGCGCGTCTCGATGACCGCGAAGCCGAAGTCGCCCGCCTTGTAGGTGATCGCGGCGGCGTCGATGCCGTGGCCCTGGCGCGAGCGCACCCAGCCGTTCTTCGACACGATCACGGTGACCGGCTCGTCGGGTACGCTGAGCTCGGCCGGCGCGACGGCCGCGACGCTTTGGATCAGCGTGCGGCGGTCGTCGCCGTATTTCTTCGCGTCGTCGGCGATCTCCTTCAGGATCAGTTTCGTCATCGCCGGGCGGCTGTCGAGCAGGTGCTGCAGGCCCTCGCGCTCGGCCTTCAGCTCGGCGAGTTCCTTCTCGATCTTGAAGCCTTCGAGTCGCGCGAGCTGGCGCAGCCGGATCTCGAGAATGTCCTCGGCCTGGATCTCGGTGAGGCCGAACGCGGCGATCAGCGCCGGCTTCGGCTCGTCTGACTCGCGGATTACGCGGATCACTTCCTCGATGTGCAGGAACGCGATCATGCGGCCTTCGAGGATGTGCAGGCGCCGGTCGACCTCGTCGAGGCGGTGGCGCGTGCGCCGCTCGACCGTCACGTAACGGAAGTCGATCCACTCGCGCAGGATCTGCACGAGATTCTTCTGCTGCGGACGCCCGTCGCGGCCGATCATCGTCAGGTTCACCGACACCGAGCTTTCGAGGCTG
Organism: Aromatoleum sp.; assembly: GCF_036675785.1. Taxonomy (NCBI): domain Bacteria; kingdom Pseudomonadati; phylum Pseudomonadota; class Betaproteobacteria; order Rhodocyclales; family Rhodocyclaceae; genus Aromatoleum; species Aromatoleum sp. Next base: position 21,583 of record NZ_JAKFEF010000069.1, on the reverse strand, counting down.
GTGTGCGCGAGCAGCACCGACATGAACTCGTCGCGGCTCTGTCGCGACGAGCGCGGCTCGAGCACGATGCGCACCGGCGACTTGTCGCTCGATTCGTCGCGCACCGTCTCGAGCACGCCGAGCACGAGTTGCTTGAGGTTCTTCTGCTCCTGGCTGACGTCCTTCTTGCCGGCGCGTGGCTGCGGGTTTGTCAGCGTCTCGATCCCGGCGAGCACGCCGGCTGCCGACACGCCGTGCGGCAGCTCGTCAACAATCACGCGCCACTGGCCGCGCGCGAGCTCCTCGACGTGCCAGCGCGCGCGCATCCGCAGGCTGCCGCGCCCGCCGGAATAGGCGTCGCGGATCACGTCGGGCGACGAGATCAGCTGGCCGCCGCCGGGAAAATCCGGGCCCGGCAGCAGCGGCAGGATGTCGTCGAGGCCCGCGTCCGGGTGGCGGATCAGGTGGGTCGCCGCGTCCGCGACTTCGCGCAGGTTGTGCGGCGGGATCTCGGTCGCCATGCCGACCGCGATGCCGGACGCGCCGTTCAGCAGCACGAACGGCAGGCGCGCCGGCAGGAGTTGCGGCTCCTCGAAGGCGCCGTCGTAGTTCGGCACGAACTCGACGGTGCCGCGGTCGATTTCCGACAGCAGCAGCTCGGCGATCGGCGTCAGCCGACACTCCGTGTAACGCATCGCCGCCGCCGAGTCGCCGTCGCGCGAGCCGAAGTTGCCCTGGCCGTCGACGAGCGGATAGCGCAGCGAGAAATCCTGCGCGACGCGGACCATCGCGTCGTAGACGCTGGTGTCGCCGTGCGGATGGTATTTGCCGATGACATCGCCGACGACGCGCGCGGACTTGACGTGCTTGGAGGCCGCGTTGAGCCGCATCTCGCTCATCGCGTACAGGATGCGCCGCTGCACCGGCTTCATGCCATCCTCGACTTGCGGCAGCGCGCGCGACTTCACGACGCTCATCGCGTACGCGAGATAGGCGCGCTCGGCGTAGCGGTCGAGCGGCAGCGGGCCGTCGCCGGTCATGCCGTCGCCCGGGGCGGGCGGGGTCGGAGGCGAGGGCGGGGCGGCGTCGGCGGGCGCTTTCGGCGTGCCCGACGGGCCGAACAGATCGAGAGTGTCGTTGCTCATGAAAGACTTGGCATTGCAGCTTCGGGAGCGGGTGCGCCGGCTGCCGAAAATCGGTTATCGAACCGGCAATCCAGGACAAGCGTTCGCTTCGACCTAGTCGAAGAGCGGTAGCAAGGCTTGGACGAGCCTATCCCGGGAAAGCCGAAGGGCCAGCCCGAACGGTATCGGGTTGCCGCGTTAACAGCGGCGCATTGTACGCGACGCCTCCGCGGGAGGACGGGCGCTGTTCGCGTCGCGGCCGTTCACGAGGGGTTCCGGGCGAGCAGGAGTTCCACTGCCCGCGCGAAATCGTCGACGACGAGATCGGGCCGGATTGCAGGGTCCGCGTCGTCGCCCGCGCGATATTTGCCGGTGCGCACTAGGATCGCCGGGATGCCCGCAGCGAGCGCCGCGCCGACGTCGTCGTGGAGATCGTCGCCGATGACGACCGCGTCGGCCGGCGCGACGCGGAGCGTGGCGAGCGCCGTGTGGAAGAACGCGGCGGCGGGCTTGCCGACGATCTCGGCGTCGCGGCCGCTGCTGAATTCGAGGCCCGTGACGAACGCGCCCATGTCGAGCGACAGCCCGTCCTCCTCCATGAAATAGCGGTTCTTCGCCATCGCGATGAAGGGTTTCCCGTCCATCAGCAGGCGGAACGCGGCGTTGAGTTGCCGGTAGTCGAGAAACGGGCCCATGTCGCCGAGGACGACCGCGTCGGGCTGCGCCGCGCTCGGGCCCACCTCGGCGGCGAGGTCTGGATGCACGAGGTAGAGCGGATGCAGGCCGCGCTCGCGCACGAGCTGCAGGGCAGCCTGCGCGGCGGTCTGCACTTCGTCCTCGTCGATGTCGAAACCCATCCGGCGGAGCTTCTCGACGATCTTCCGGCGCGGCGTGCGCGTCGTGTTCGTCAGGAAACGCAGCGGCAGGTCCGCGGCGCGCAGCCTCGCGAGCGCCGCGACGGCGCCGTCGATCGCCTGGTCGCCAACGTGCAGTACGCCGGCGAGGTCGATCAGCGCGGCTTTCGGGCGCCTCATGGGGTTCGTCGCAGCAGTCATCGCGGCCTCCGTCGCCGGGATCGGATCTCCCATTTATAGGAGCCCGCGCAGTGCGCGGCCAAACGGGCGCGCCGTTCGCGCTGTCAGACGTCCGCCTCGACCGTGTCGCCCTTCGCCTCCATCCACGCGCGCCGGCCGGACGCTTCGCCCTTGCCCATCAGCAGCGTGAACATCTTCAGCGTGTCGTCGAGCGCGTCGGCGCGCACTTCCACCGGCAGCACGCGCCGCGTCGCGGGGTCCATCGTCGTCTCGCGCAGCTGGTCCGGGTTCATCTCGCCAAGACCCTTGAAGCGGCCGACTTCGATCGCGTCGGGCTTGAAGCCTTCCTTTTCAAGGCGGTCGCGGATCGCGGCGAGCTCGCCGTCGTCGAGCGCATACAGCCGCCGCGCCGGCCGCTTCTTGCCCTGCGCCGGCACGTCGATGCGGTACAGCGGCGGCTGCGCGACGTAGATGTGCCCGCGCGCGATCAGCTCCGGGAAGTGGCGGAAGAACAGCGTCAAGAGCAGCGTCTGGATGTGCGCGCCGTCGACGTCGGCGTCCGACATGATGACGACCTTGCCGTAGCGCAGGCCGGACAGATCCGGCTGGCTGCCGGCGGCGTGCGCGTCGACACCGAGCGCGACCGCGATGTCGTGGATCTCGGCGTTTGCGAGCAGACGGTCGGGGTCGATCTCCCACGCGTTCTGCACCTTGCCGCGCAGCGGCAGGATCGCCTGCGTCTCCTTGTTGCGCGCCATTTTCGCCGAGCCGCCGGCCGAGTCGCCCTCGACGAGGAAGAGCTCGTTGTCGGCGAGGTCCTCGGACTCGCAGTCCGAGAGCTTGCCCGGCAGCACCGCGACGCCCGAAGTCTTCTTCTTCTCGACCTTCTGCGCGCTCTTCTGGCGTGCGAGCGCCTGCTTGATCGACAGCTCCGCGATCGCGCGGCCGGCCTCGACGTGGTTGTTGAGCCAGATCTCGAACGGGTCGCGGATCATCGTCGACACGAGTTTCACCGCTTCGCGCGAGTTGAGCTTCTCCTTCACCTGGCCTTGGAACTGCGGATCGAGCAGGCGCGCCGACAGCACGAAGCTCATCCGCCCGGCGACGTCGTCCTGCTGCAGCTTCACGCCGCGCGGCAACAGCGCGTGATGCTCGATGAAGCTCTTCACGGCGTCGAACACGCCGGCGCGCAGGCCGCTTTCGTGGGTGCCGCCGGCGACCGTCGGGATCAGGTTCACGAAGGATTCGCTCGGCACCGCGTGCTCGAACCAGCCGAGCACCCAGGCGGCGCCTTCGCCGGGTGCGAACGTCGCGTCGTCGCGGTCGGCGTATTTCTCGGTGGCGAAAAGCGGGGCGACCGGCTCGATGTCGCCGGCCTGCTCGCGCAGGTAACCCGCGAGGCCTTCGGGGTAGGACCACGTCTTCGTCAGCACCGGTCCGGATGCCTGCTCGATGTCGAGGCGCACCGACACCCCCGACAGCAGCACCGCCTTCGAGCGCAGCAGCCGTTCGAGCTCCGTCTGCGGCACGCGCGGGTTGTCGAAGTACTTGCCGTCCGGCCACACGCGCACGCGCGTGCCGCTCTGCCGGCCGCAGTCGCCGATGACCGAAATCGGGCTGATCTTCTCGCCGCCATCGGAAAAGTCGATGTGATGGACTTTGCCGTCGCGCTTGACCTCGACTTCGACGCGCGTCGACAGCGCGTTCGTCACGGCGACGCCGACGCCGTGCAGACCGCCCGAGAACGCATAGGCGCCGTGGCCGTCGCGCTTGTCGAACTTGCCGCCGGCGTGCAGTCGCGTGTAGGCGAGAACGACGACCGGCACGCCTTCCTCGGGGTGCAAGCCGACCGGGATGCCGCGCCCGTCGTCGGCGACGCTGACCGAGCCGTCGAGGTGCAGCGTCACGTGGATCTTCTTCGCGAAGCCGCCGAGCGCCTCGTCGGCCGAGTTGTCGATGACTTCCTGGATGATGTGGGCAGGCGAGTCGGTGCGGGTGTACATGCCCGGCCGCTCGCGCACCGGTTCGAGCCCCTTCAGGACGCGGAACGAGGATTCGTCGTATTGCTTGGCTGTCATGGATGTCTGCGCTGCATGGCCGACACGGGAGGCGGCCGAGGGGGTGCAAGGATACCCGCTGATGGTGAATCTGGCATCCGCCTGCCGGGGCGGGCGTAGGTCGGACATTGCTTCGCTCAGTCCGACCTACGCGTCGGCCCGCTGTCCGTCACTGCCCGCGCATGAAGAAGCGGTCGAGCTCGGCCATCGTCAGCTGGGTCCAGGTCGGGCGGCCGTGGTTGCACTGGTCGGCGCGCGCGGTCGCTTCCATGTCGCGCAGCAGCGCGTTCATCTCCGGGACCGTCAGGCTGCGGTTCGCGCGCACCGCGCCGTGGCAGGCCATCGTCGCGAGGAGTTCGTTGCGGCGCGCGGTGACGACTTCGGACGCCGGGAATTCGCGCAGCTCTTCGAGCAGCTTGCGCAGCAATTCGCCGACCGGCGCGTTCGCGAGCAGCGCGGGGACGCTGCGCACGACAAGCTCGGCCGGGCCGTCCGCCGCGACGTCGAAGCCCATCGCCGCGAGCACGTCGCGGCATTCCTCGGCGACGGCCATGTCCTTCGCGCCGACCGACAGGACGGCCGGAATCAGCAGGCGCTGCACCGACGGGCGGCCGTCGAGCACGGTCTTGAGCTTCTCGTAGAGGATGCGCTCGTGCGCTGCGTGCATGTCGACGAGCACGAGCCCGGCGGCGTTCTGCGCGAGGATGTAGATCCCGTGGAGCTGGGCGACGGCGTAACCCAGCGGGGCAGCGTCGACGGCGGACGGCAGCGTCGGAGGCGGCAGCGCAGCACCGGCAGCGGCGTCCCTGTCGGGGTGCGGCGCCCCGCGCGATGCGGGAAACGCGGTCGGGCGGAAGCCGGCCGACAGGGCTTCGTCGCCCGCCGGTCGCGCGCTGGCGGCGAAGTCGTAATAGCTGCGGCTCGCGGACTCCATCGCGAGACGGCCCTGCACCGGCAGCCGGTGCGCATCGCCTGTCGCGTAGCCGGCCGCGGGGAACGACGGTTTCGGCGTGTCCGCTCCGTACCCGGCGTCGCGCGGAGCGCCGGTCTCCCGCGATGCGTCGCCTCGCATCGCGCTGGCTACCACGTCATCTATCGCTCCGTTCGCAACCCCGGCCGCGGCGCCCGATTCGGCGAGCGTGCGTGACAGCGCATGGAAGACGAACTGATGGACGGCGCGGGATTCGCGAAAGCGCACTTCGATCTTCGCCGGGTGCACATTGACGTCGACCCCGGCCGGGTCGAGCTCGAGGAACAGCACGTAAGCCGGATGCCTCGCGCCATGCAGGATGTCCGCGTAGGCCTGGCGCACCGCGTGCGTCAGCAGCTTGTCGCGGACGAAGCGGCCGTTGACGAACAGGTATTGCGCGTCGCGGTTCGCGCGCGAGTAGGCCGGCAGCGCGGCGAAGCCCGACAGCCGCAGCGCGCCGGCGTCGGCGTCGAGCGGGCGCGCGTGCTGCAGGAAATCGTCGCCCATCAGCGCGCCGACTCGCCGGAGCGGCTCGTCGGGCGGCAGCCGATGGACGACGCGGCCGTTGTGCGCGAGCTGCAGCCCGATGTCGGGGCGCGCGAGCGCGACGCGGCGGAACACCTCGTCGCAGTGTGCGTACTCGGTCGCCTCCGACTTCAGGAACTTGCGCCGCGCGGGCGTGCTGTAGAAGAGATCGGCGACGTCGACGACGGTGCCCGCGTTGAGCGCCGCCGGTGCGAGGCTGCGGTCCGCGCCGTCGATCCGCCACGCGTGCGCGCTGCCTTCGGCGCGGCTCGTCAGCGTCGTGCGGGCGACGGCCGCGATCGCGGCCAGCGCCTCGCCGCGAAAACCCATCGTGCCGACCTGCTCGAGATCGTCGAGCGTCGCGATCTTGCTCGTCGCGTGGCGCTCGAGCGCGAGCGCGAGCTCGTCGCGCGCGATGCCGCAGCCGTCGTCGGCGACGCGGATGCGGCGCACGCCGCCTTGCTCGAGTTGCACTTCGATCGCCTGCGCGCCGGCATCCAGCGCGTTTTCGAGGACTTCCTTCAGCACCGACGCCGGGCGTTCGACGACCTCGCCGGCGGCGATCTGGTTGACGAGCAGGTCGGACAGCGGGCGGATTGCGGGCATCGGCGAGGAACGGTTTTCGGCGGCGGAGCCGCGGATTATACGAGCCGGGAGCCGCTTTCCGCGGCGGCGGCGTGAAGTTGGGGCGGTCGTTCCGGTATCATCGCGGCACCCGGCGTCGCCCGCGTGAAATCGGATCGCCTGCGTCGCAGCGCAGCCGAGGCGAGGGCGAACGCAATGTCGTCGCGATGGTCAAGAAATCGCCTTCGCGACTTTCCAGCGGCTGCGTCGGCAGCCCGCGTCGAATCGAACCCAAGAACCCCGAACATGAAGTCGATCGTCATTCTCGTTTCCGGCCGCGGCAGCAACATGGAAGCCATCGTGCGTGCCGGTGTTCCGGGCGCCCGCATCAGCGCGGTGATCAGCAACCGACCCGATGCGAAGGGGCTCGAGTTCGCGACCGCGAACGGCATTCCCGCGATCGTCGTCGACCACAAGGCGTTCCCGACGCGCGAGGCCTTCGACCGGGCGCTCGCCGAGGCGATCGACGCGCACGCGCCGGACCTCGTCGTGCTCGCCGGCTTCATGCGCGTGCTGACCGAGGAGTTCGTGCGGCATTACGAGGGGCGCCTGCTCAACATCCATCCGTCGCTGCTGCCCGCGTTCCCGGGGCTCCACACGCACCGGCGCGCGCTCGAAGCCGGCGTGCGGGTGCATGGCGCGACTGTTCATTTCGTCACCGCGGCACTCGACTGCGGGCCGGTCGTGATCCAGGCCGTCGTGCCGGTGCTGCCCGGCGACGACGAAGAGACGCTGTCGGTGCGCGTGCTCGCGCAGGAGCACCGGATCTATCCGCAGGCCGTGCGCTGGTTCGTCGAAGGACGGTTGTCGGTCGCGGCGGACGGACGCGTCGCGCTGCATGGCGAATCCGCCGGCGCCGCGGCATGGACCGTGCCGGCGCTCGACCCGCTCGCGGGAGACCGGAGCGAGGCGTGCGGCACCGGCTCCTGATTGCCGCGCTCGGCGCCTCGGTGCTCGCGCATGCGGCCGTCCTCGGCTCGACCGCGGGCTTCGGCCGCGCACACGAGCCGCCGGTGAGGCCGCTCGCGCTCGACGCTCGGCTCGTCATGCCCGAACCGGAGCCTGTTGCCGCGCCGCCGGCGGCCGAGGCGCCGAACCGGCCCGCTGCGGTACAGCCCGTCGCGGCGCCGAAGCCCCGGCCGCAGGCGAAGATGAAGCGGCAGCCGGAAGTGAAGCCGGTCGCGGCGATAGCCCCCGCCGGTGAGCAAGCCGTGGCGCTCGCGGTGCCGATGCGGACGCCCGAGCCCCCCTCCGAATCCGTCGTCGACGCGTCCGCTCCCTCGGCGGCGCCGGAGGTGGATGCGGACGCGCTGTCAGCCTCGTCCGCGGATTCGGTGACAAACCTGGCAGTCGAGCCCGCCGCCCAACCCGTTGCGGCGCCCGCGGATTCCCGCAAGTTCAGTTCTGCCGGCTGGCCGCGCCGGGGCGACATCCGCTTCCGCGTGATGCTCGGCGAGCCCGGGTTCGAGGTCGGCGAGGCGCACCACGAGTGGTCGCACGACCGCAAGCGCTACCGCATGTCGGTGTCGCTCGAGACGACCGGCGTCGTCGACCTGTTCCGCAAGCTGCGCTACCAGCAGCACAGCGAGGGGCGCGTGGGGCCGAAGGGACTGCAGCCGGAGCGGTTCGGCGTCGAACAATCCGGCCGGAAACCCGAGTCCGCGGAATTCGACTGGCAGGGGGGGCAGGTGACGATGCGGCGCGGCGACCGCACGCGCACCGCGCCGATCGAGCCGGGCGACCAGGACGTGCTGAGCCTGTGGCACCAGCTCGGCATCGTCGGTGTCGCCGGCCTGCCGCACGAGCTCAACGTCGTCAGCGGCAAGTCGGCGAAGCGCTCGGTTCTCGAAGCGGTCGGCGTCGAACGGCCCGCACTGCCGATCGGCCAGCTCGAAGCCTTGCGCGTGCGGGCGAGGGCGCTCGACGGCAAGCTGTCGATCGACATCTGGCTAGCGCGCGACTACGGGATGCTGCCGGTGCGCATCCGCATCGTCGACGACAAGGGCGAAGTGCTCGACCAGCAGGCGGTCGAGCTGCGCCTCGCGCCGACCGGGAAGAACAAGGCCGCAAACCCGAAAGCCGACGACGACTTCGACGGCGAGCCGGGTGGTGGCGCGTTGCCGGCCGGCGACGACGTCGCGCAATACGCGGGCGGGGGCGACGAGCCCGCGGCCGAACCGGGGGCCGGCGCCGATCCCGATGCGCCGGACGCGGCCATCGAAACCGACATGATCGAATTGCGGGAAGCGCAGCACGAGCCCGCGTCCATTTACCAGTGAGAACCGAATAAAGATGTCCAGACACGACGAGGCCGCTTCGCGCAGCCTGCTGATCCACGCCGCCCAGGTCCTCGGCACGGTACTGACCTTCGAACATCCGGCCGACGCGGTGCTGTCGCGCCATTTTCGCGAGCACCGCGAAATCGGCCACCGCGACCGGGCGTTCATTGCCGAAGCGGTCTACGGCATCGTGCGGCGCCTGCGCTGGCTGCGGCGGCTCGTCGGCGACGATGCGCGCCCGCGCACCTTGCTGCTCGCGTGGCTCGCGCGCGGCGAAGGCTGGCCGATGCGGCATTTCGAAGGGCTCGCGTCGGCGACCGAGCGCGACTGGATCTCCGGGATCAAGGCGCGCGAACTCGATGAAGGCTCGCTCGGCGAGCGCACCGACCTGCCCGACTGGCTCGCCGAGCGCCTGCTCGCGACGCACGGCGAGGCGGAACTCGTCGAACTCGCACACAGCCTCAACCGCCCCGCGCCGCTCGACCTGCGCGTCAATGTGCTGAAGACCGACCGCGACGAGCTCGTCGGCAAGCTGAAGGCCGACGGCATCGACGCGAAGCCGTGCCGGTTTTCTCCTCAGGGCATCCGCCTCGCCGGGAAGCCCGCGCTGCAGAAGCACCCGCTGTTTCTCGAAGGCGCGTTCGAAGTCCAGGACGAAGGCAGCCAGCTTCTCGGCTTCCTCGTGCAGCCCAAGCGCGGCGAGCTGGTCGTCGATTTTTGCGCCGGCGCGGGCGGCAAGACGCTACAGCTCGGCGCGATGATGCGTTCGACCGGGCGGCTCTACGCGTTCGACGTGTCCGAGAAACGCCTCGCGAAGCTCAAGCCGCGCTTCGCGCGCGCCGGGCTGTCGAACGTGCATCCGGTGCTGATCGCGCACGAGCGCGACGCGAAGGTCAAGCGCCTCGCCGGCAAGGCCGACCGCGTGCTCGTCGACGCTCCGTGCAGCGGCCTCGGCACGCTGCGGCGCAACCCCGACCTCAAGTGGCGGCAGACGCCAGAATCGGTCGCCGAGATGGTCGCGAAGCAGGGCGCGATCCTCGAGTCGGCGGCGCGCCTCGTGAAGCCAGGCGGCCGCCTCGTGTATGCGACCTGCAGCCTCCTGGCGGAGGAGAACGACGGGGTCGTCGACGCCTTCCTCGCCGCGCATCCGGAGTTCCGCCAGCTGAGTGCGAAGGACGTGCTCGACAAGCAGGGCATCGCGCTTGACACCGGCGAGCGGCTGCGGGTGTCGCCGCGCGAACACGATACGGACGGGTTCTTCGCCGCGCTTCTCGAGCGCGCGCCGGCCGATGCGTAAGGGGCCGCGCCACCTGGCGCTGGCCGTGCTGGTCGCCATCGCGACGCTGGGGAGCGGCGCGGCCGGCGCGAGCGACACGCTCGCCGCGCGCGGCTCGATCGAACTCGCATTCTCGCCGGCCGACGATCCCGAGGCGGCGCTGCTGCGCGTCATCGACGGCGCGCGCGAGTCCCTCCACCTCCAGGCCTACGTGTTCACGAGCCGGCCGATCGCGAAGGCGCTCGTCGCCGCGCATCGCCGCGGCGTGCGGGTCGAGGTGCTCGCCGACGCCGACATGAACCGCCGCGGCAAGGGGAACGCGATCCCGCAGTTGCTCGAAGCGGGCATTCCAGTCGCGTTCGAGACCCGTTTCGCGGCCGCGCACAACAAGGTGCTGATCGCGGATGCCGAGGCACGCAGCTGCGCGGTCGCCACCGGCTCCTACAATTTCACCTGGTCCGCGAACCACCGCAACGCCGAGAACCTGTTGATCCTGCGGGACAACTGCCCGCTCGCGAAGGCCTATCTCGACAACTGGCGACGCCATCGCGCGGATGCCGCTCCCGTGACCCGACTGCCGTGGAAGCCGTGACGTGCCGGACGACAAAGAGTTTGCGTTCCTGCTGAAAAACACCTGGCGCGACCTGCAGAGCCCGGACGTCCTGTGGCAGCTCGCGGCGCTCGCGGTTTGCCTCGGCCTCGCGTGGCTCCTCGAGCGCTACATGCTGTCACGCGTCGACGGCCGCGGCGAGCCGCTGTCGGCGACGCAGCGTTTCGGTCGCAGTTGGCTGCGTCGGATGCTGTTCCCGCTGTCGGGGCTTGTCCTGGTCGCCGCCGCGCGTCCGATCCTCGCCACGTTCCAAAACGTCACGATCCTCAACCTCGCCGTGCCGCTGCTGACGTCGCTGGCAGTGATCCGGTTCGTCGTGTTCTCGCTGCGGGAGGCCGTCGGCCGGACGAGCTGGATCGCCGGTTTCGAGCGTGTCTTCGCGCTGCTCGCCTGGAGTGTCGTCGCGCTGCATATCCTCGGCTGGCTGCCCGAAGTGCTCGCCAGCCTGGAGGCCGTCTCGTTCACGGTCGGCAAGCAGCGGCTGTCGATCCTGACGCTGCTGCAAGGCATCGCGGTCGCACTGCTGACGCTCCTCGTCGCGCTATGGGTGGCCGGTCTGTTCGAGCGTCGGCTGATGGCCACCGCAGGACTCGATGCGAATGTCCGGCTGGTGATGCTACGCGTCGTCAAGACCGCGCTGATCGTCGTCGCGGTGCTGGTCGCGCTGCCGGCGGTCGGCATCGACCTGACGACGCTGTCGGTGTTCGGCGGCGCGCTCGGCGTCGGCCTCGGTTTCGGCCTGCAGAAGATCGCGGCGAACTACGTGTCGGGTTTCATCATCCTGCTCGACCGCTCGCTGCGGATCGGCAACATGATCAGCGTCGGCGCCGAGCGCGGCATCGTGACGCAGATCAACACGCGCTATACGGTGATCCGCGCCGGCAGCGGCGTCGAGTCGCTGGTGCCGAACGAAACGCTGGTCGGTTCGATCGTGCAGAACGAGACCTATACGGACACGCATGTATCGGCGTCGCTGAACTTTCAGGTGAGTTACGACTCCGACGTCGAGCGTGCGATGGAAATCCTCGTCGACGTGGCGCGGGAGCATCCGCGAGTGTTGAAGGTTCCGGAGCCGAAGGCATTTCTCGTCGCGTTCGGCGAGAGCGGAATCGACCTGCGCGTCGGCGTGTGGCTTCAAGATCCGGAAAACGGCACGCTGGGCGTGACGTCGGACGTCAACCTCGAAGTCTGGCGCCGATTTCGGGCCGCCGATATCGAGATTCCGTTTCCGCAGCGCGAAGTGCGACTTCTGCCGCCGCTGCCGCGGGTCGCGCTCGAGCCCGGCCCAAACGGCGCGGCTGGGGCGCCCGAGGGAGGAAACAAGGTGGAGCGGCCTGCGGCCGTGCTCAGGGACGATTCGGAGGGCAGCTTTTTTTGAAGGACTGGTTCCCGATGCATGCAGGACTGATCGACCTTCCGTGGTGGGGCTACGTGCTCGTCACGCTCGCGCTGACGCACGTCACGATCGCATCGGTAACCATTTTCCTGCATCGGCACCAGGCGCACCGCGCGCTCGACCTGCATCCGGTCGCGAGTCATTTTTTCCGTTTCTGGCTCTGGCTGACGACCGGGATGGTGACGAAGGAATGGGCCGCGATCCATCGCAAGCACCACGCAAAATGCGAAACCGTGGACGACCCGCACAGCCCGCAAATCGTCGGAATCCGCAAGGTGCTGTTCGAAGGCGCGGAGTTGTATCGCGCCGAGGCGAAGAACGCCGAGACGCTCGCACGGTACGGACACGGCACGCCCGACGACTGGATCGAGCGCCGCGTCTATCGGCACTCGGTCGTCGGCGTGTCGGCGATGCTGGTCGCGGACCTCGCGCTGTTCGGGCCGATCGGCCTGACGATCTGGGCCGTGCAGATGATGTGGATTCCGTTCTGGGCCGCGGGCGTCGTCAATGGCCTCGGGCACTACGCCGGCTATCGCAATTTCGACTGCAACGACGCGGCGACCAACCTCGTTCCGTGGGGCATCCTGATCGGCGGCGAGGAACTGCACAACAACCATCACGCGTTCGCGACGTCGGCGAAGCTGTCGGCGAAATGGTACGAATTCGACATCGGCTGGCTGTATATCCGCATCCTCGCGGCATTGCGCTTGGCGACCGTCAAGAAGGTGATGCCGTCACCGAGGTTCGTCGAAGCGAAGGGCGCGCCGGATTTCGACACCCTGCAGGCGATCATCACGCACCGCTACGACGTGATGACGCGCTATGTCGCGTCGCTGAAGCGCATGTGCAGCGACGAGGTCGACCGGCTCGTCGCCGCGCACGGACGCAGTTTCGACCCGCGCGCATTGCGCCGCTGGGTGCTGTCGGGTGAGGAGCGGAATCTGCGCGAGGAGGACCGCCGCCGGTTCGAAATTGTGTTGAAGGACAGCGTGCTGCTCGCGACGATCGCGTCGATGCGCGAGGAACTTGCCGCGATCTGGGCCCGTTCGAACGCGTCGCGCGAACAGCTGCTCGCGCAGCTGCACGCGTGGATCGTCCGCGCCGAACAAAGTGGTATCCAGCAGTTGCAGGAGTTTTCGCTGCGGCTGCGGCAGTACGCCGCGTGAGCGAGGCCGGCCGGGCGCTTCGCCGCCGCGCCGGACCGGCGCCGGCGGGTGCGGCGTTAGATTTCGCTGCGCACGGCGTCGGCCCAGCAGTTCGGCGTCTCGTACAGGCGCACGCGTTCGAGCTGTAGATGGTTTCCGAAGGTGTCGCGGTAATGCGAATCGAGGATCCGGAAGGCTTCGCTCGCGAGGTTTTCTGCGGTCGGCACGACGTCGAGCACGACTGTCTTGTGGCCGGGCATTGCGGCGAGAAAGTCGACGACCGGCCTGTCTTCCCGATAGACGAGGAAGGCGTGGTCCCACGCGTCGACAACGTACGTCGTCGCGATGCTCTTGATCTCGCCGAAGTCCATCACCATTCCATTGACTGCCTGTCCGGCGGCGGCAATGATTTCGCCGGACAAGGTGATCTCGATCGCGTAGCGATGGCCGTGCAGATGACGGCACTGGCTGGCGTGATCCGGAATTCGATGGCCGGCATCGAACTCCAGGCGGCGGGTGACGCGCATGATTGATCTCGGATGGCAGGCCTGAAATTATAGCACCAGGCCTCGAAGGCCCTTTTCGGCGGCTCCCGGCGACCGCTCGGCGAAGCTTCCGCGTTGTTCCCCGCCGCTTCATTATTCATCGGCTCTCGTATATGGCTTCACGTGACCCCGTTCTGAATGTCCGCAACCACGACCGCGATTTCGCGGGTATGACTTATGTCTATCCGGTGCTCTCCCGCCGGGCCGGCGGTGTCTCGGTCGGCATCAACCTGAATCCGAATAACGCCTGCAACTGGCATTGTGCGTATTGCCAGGTGCCGGATCTCGTGCGCGGGAAGGCGCCGGCCATCGACCTGGCGCGGCTCGAAGCGGAACTGTCCGGCTTCCTCCGTGCGCTGGTGCACGGCGACTATCTCGAACGGCATGTGCCGGAAGGGCTGCGGACCATCCGGGACATCGCCTTTTCCGGCAATGGCGAGCCGACGAGCGCGGCCGAATTCCCCGAAGTCATTGCGCTCGTCCGGCGCCTGCGCGATGGATACGGACTCGGATCGAGCGTCCCGCTGCGGGTGATCACGAACGGCAGCCTGATGCGCCAGGCCCGCGTGCAGGAGGCGGTGCGCGCCCTCGGGGAGGCCGGCGGCGAGGTGTGGTTCAAGGTCGATGCGGGAACGAAGGCGTCGATCGAGCGTATCAACGGCGTAGCGCTCGATCCCGCGACCGTCGCGCGCAATCTCGCGACTTCCGCCGCGTTGTGCCCCACCTGGGTGCAAACATGCATGTTCCGCTGGGACGGCGTCCCGCCGGCCAATGACGACATCGACGCCTATCTGGACGTGCTGGAAGCGGCCGGGAGCGACCGCCTCCGCGGCGTGCTGCTGTACGGCGTCGCGCGGCCTTCGATGCAGCCCGAGGCGGTCCGGCTTTCGCCACTGACCGTCGTCGAGCTCGAGGCGATCGCCGCGAAGATCGCAAAAAAAGGGCTGACGGTTCGCGTCAGCCTTTGAGGGAACAGCGGCGTCGCGAGCTTCAGCGGCCGGTGCGTTCCTTGCGCTTTGCCCGCGCTTCTTTCTTTAGCGTCTTGTACAGCTCGGGGTTGGAGGTCTTCAGGAACTCCGCGACTTCGACGTCCTCTTTCTTGACCTTGTTGATGTCGATCTGTTCGATATGCACCAGGCGGAGCAGCGCCTGAACCGGCCGCGGAATGTTGCGGCCGCTCTCGTAACGCGAGCCGCCGCTCTGGGTGACACCGATCTTCGACCAGAACTGCGACTGATTCAGCCCGAGCTTGCGCCGGATCTCGCGAACGTCGATGCTTTCGTTGGTTTTCGTCATGCTCTTATCCTCTGGAGGGAATTCAGCCGGCTTATGAGACAAGGCTGAGCGTTGCCGGGTTCCTACGACTTAAGTTGTAGGATGGTCAAAGTATAGATCACTATTCCGTGCACATACAATGAAAAAGTCCAGGAGGCTAAAAATAACCGCTATCGATAAATCGGGAGTGCCGGGGGCGAAGTTATAACCGCCTGCAAAATTTCCTCGCATTCGATAGAATTCACCCCTTTATCCACAAGTACTTGGATGCGACGATGGCACTGATAGTTCAGAAGTACGGCGGCACCTCGGTGGGCAACCCGGAGCGCATCAGGAACGTCGCGCAAAAGGTCGCGAACTTCCACGCGCAGGGACACAAGGTGGTGGTGGTCGTGTCGGCGATGAGTGGCGAGACGAACCGCCTGATCGCGCTCACGAAGGAAGTCGCCGCGAACCCCGACCCGCGCGAGCTCGATGTCGTCGTGTCGACCGGCGAACAGGTCACGATCGGCCTGCTGTGCATGGCGCTGCACGACGTCGGCGTCAAGGCGAAGAGCTATACCGGCGGCCAGGTCAGGATCCTGACGGACAGCGCGCATACGAAGGCGCGCATCCTCAACATCGACGAGGCGCCGATCAAGAAGGACCTCGACGAGGGCAACATCGTCGTCGTCGCCGGCTTCCAGGGCGTCGACGAGCACGGCAACATCACGACGCTCGGCCGCGGCGGCTCGGATACCACCGGCGTCGCGCTCGCTGCGGCGCTGAAGGCCGACGAGTGCCAGATCTACACCGACGTCGACGGCGTCTACACGACCGACCCGCGCGTCGTGCCGGAAGCCCGCAAGCTCGACAAGATCACGTTCGAGGAAATGCTCGAACTCGCGAGCCTCGGCTCGAAGGTGCTGCAGATCCGCTCGGTCGAATTCGCCGGCAAGTACAAGGTCAAGTTGCGTGTCCTGTCGAGCTTCCAGGAGGAAGGCGAGGGCACGCTCATCACAGTCGAGGAAGATCAGAACATGGAACAACCCGTCATCTCCGGCATCGCCTTCACGCGCGACGAGGCCAAGCTCACGGTGCTCGGCGTGCCCGACAAGCCCGGCATCGCGTACCAGATCCTCGGCCCGGTCGCGGACGCGAACATCGACGTCGACATGATCATCCAGAACGTCGGTCATGACGGCACGACCGACTTCTCCTTCACCGTCCCGCGCGGCGAGCTCGAAAGGGCGACGAAGGTCCTCGAAGGCGTGCGCACGCACATCGGTGCGCGCGCGCTGGAGAGCGACAAGACGATGGCGAAAGTCTCGGTCGTCGGCGTGGGCATGCGCTCGCACCCGGGCGTCGCGTCGAAGATGTTCCGCACGCTCGCCGAGGAAGGCATCAACATCCAGATGATCTCGACCTCCGAAATCAAGATCTCGGTCGTGATCGAAGAGAAATACCTCGAACTCGCTGTGCGCGTGCTGCACAAGGCGTTCGGCCTCGACGCCGCCTGAGTTTGACCGCCCGCGACAGAGTCGCTATTATCGCGGGCTCGAAGGTTGGAGAGTTGGCCGAGAGGTCGAAGGCACTCCCCTGCTAAGGGAGCATACGGGCTAAAACTCGTATCGAGGGTTCGAATCCCTCACTCTCCGCCAACCAGCTTAAAAAAGCCCTTGAAGTTTCAAGGGCTTTTTTATTTTCCCGGAACGCTTCGCTACTCCCGCGGAGTTCCGCCGCGCGGACGTCCCGAGGGACGGCGACATCCGTGCGCGTCAGTCCCGACCGTGGTCGTCGCGGACCTCGCGCACTACCTCGCCCTCGATGACGATGCCGCCGGCGTTGGCGGGCGGGCGGCCCGGACGGTGCGCCTGCGCCTGTCGCATCGCCTTGCGCAGATCGCGCGTTTTCCACCACACGTAGAGGCCGATCACGAGCGCAATCGCCGCGACGACCGCGAAGAACATCACCGAGAACGCGAGCGCGATGCCGAAGAGGATGACCGCCGCGGCCGCTGCGCCGAACTTCTGCAGCGGGCCCACCGGCTTGCCGGCGTTGCGATTCAGGTTGTCGAAGAGGGCGTCGAGATTCGGGTTGCGGTGCATGCTCGTTCCTGTTGTCGGGGGTGTCGAAGGTGGACCGCCGTCCGCGGAAAGATTCAAAAACTGACCCGCCGCATCCCACTTTCGCGCGCCCGGAGCTGGCCGCAGCCGCCGTCGACGTCCTGCCCGGCCGACTGGCGCAGCTTCGTCAGCACGCCGCGCGCATTCAGCGACCGGGCGAGCGTCAGCGCGCGCGCGTCCGATGGGCGGCGGAAAGCGAGCCCGTCCACGCTGTTGTACGGAATCATGTTCATGACCGCGTACTTGCCGCGCAGCAGGCGGACGATCGCGTCGAGTTCCGCGTCGTCGTCGTTAATGCCTTCGAGCAGCGTCCATTGATACTGGATCGGGTAGCCCGTCGCGCGCGCGAACCGTTCGGCGAGCTCGACGAGCTCTTCCGGGTCGATGCGCGGCGCGCGCGGCATCAGCCGGGCGCGGAGCTCCGCCCGCGTCGAGTGGAGCGACAGCGCGAGTGCCGGCTTGACCTTGCCCTGTGGCAGGCGCTCGAATACACGCCGGTCGCCGACGGTCGAGAACACGAGGTTCTTGTGCCCGATCCCGCCCGTCGTGCCCAGGAACTCGATCGCGTCGAGCACGTTGTCGAGGTTGTGCGACGGCTCGCCCATGCCCATGAACACGACCTTCCTGACCGTGCGTCGCGTGCGGGCGAGCGCGACCTGCGCCACGATCTCGGCGCTGCCGAGCTGGCGCAACAGGCCGTCGCGCCCGGTCATGCAGAACGCGCAGCCGACCGCGCAGCCGACCTGCGTCGACACACAGAGGCCGTCGCGCGGCAACAGGACGCTCTCGACCGTCTGGCCGTCGGCGAGCCCGACGAGCAGGCGCTCGGAACCGTCCGCGGCCGGATGCACCGAGCGCAGTCGCGCGAGGCCGCGCAGTTCGTCGGTCAGTTGCGGCAGCGCGTTGCGGACTTCGAGCGGAAGATAGTCCTCCGGGCGCACGCGTCCCCCGTCCTGCGGGCGCCCCTGCGCCCACAGACGCAGCACGTGATCCGCGTGACACGGCTTTGCGCCGTGGGCGTACAGGCGTTGACGGATAGGGTCGAGGCGCATCGGGAAGATTCTGCGAGGAGGTCCGCTTTTGAACGGGCGACGAAAGACGGGCATTCTAGTCTTGACCCGGGTGCTTTCGAAGTCGGTGCTTCGCCGCAGACACGAGACGGAGATCCGGACGGCGCTGTGCAACGAGGACATCGGCGAGCCCTAGCGGAGCGGCGTGTCAGCCGCCGAGCGCGCTGATGACCCAGCCGACGATGAGCGCCGACAGCGCGCTCATCACAACCAACAGCAGGACCAGCAGAAGCAGCACGACGCCGACGAGGCGGCGGCTGGTGCGCGCGGTCTCCTGCGGGGCGTTCAGGTGACTTTCGAGCAGCGCGACGTTCCGCTGGTTCGCCTTCCACGCCGCGTCGAAGATGTCGCCGGCGATCGGGACGAGGCCGACGACGGCCTCGATCGCGACGTTCAGCATCATGCGGAGCAGCACGCTCCGGGGTACGCCGAGGCGGGCGGCACGGCTCACGATGAAACCGGAAAGCAGCACGCCTGCCGCGTCGCCGATGAACGGAACGAGGCCAAGCAGCGCGTCGACGCCGATCCGAAAGCCTCCGGGCAGACGGATCGAGCTGTCGAGCAGCCACGCGAGCGCCTTGAGTTGTTCGCGCGTACGCACCGACGGGGCCGCTTTGGTACGCGCCGCGCCCGAATTGCGGTTCGTCTTCATCCCCGCTTCCTCTAACGTCCGTGCTCTCCGAGGTGCTTCGGACGCAAAAGTTTCCGGCCGGCCACGATCGCGACGTTCAGGCGCAGCGTGTCGATCATGTCCGTCCGGTTCGCGAGGCGGGCGCCGCGGCCGGAGCGGGGTGGATCACTCGTCCGTGAAGGCCTTGTCTCGCTCCCCGCCCCCCGTCATCCCGTCACTTCGCCAGCGTCCAGTTGCCGCCCTTCACCGCGATCATCACGCGGCCGCGCTCGTCGAAGCCGCTGTGGTCGCCGCTGGTCATGTTGTACACGCCCTGTGTGCCGACGAGTTCCTTCGTCTGTTCGAGACTGTCGCGCAGCGCGGCGCGGAACTCCTTCGTGCCGGGCTTCGCGGACTTCGCGGCGACGGGGATCGCCTGCTGCAGCAGCAGGCCGGCATCATAGACGTTGGCGCCGAAGGTGGCCGGTTTCGAGCCGTGCAGCTTTTCGTACGCGCCGATGTAGTCCGCCGCGACCTTCTTCGACGGGTTGTTGTCGGCGATCTCGGGCAGCACCAGCATCAGGCTCGCGGCGAGCACGGTGCCCTCGATCTTCTTGCCGCCGAGCTTCAGGAAATCGGGCAGCGCGGCGCCGTGCGTCTGGTAGATCCGGCCCTTGTAGCCCTGGTCGTGCAGCGTCGTCTGCGGCAGCACCGAGGGGCCACCGGGCGCGGCGACCAGCACCGCGTCGGGGCGCGCGGCGAGGAGCTTGAGGCTCTGTCCGGTCACCGAGGTGTCGGAGCGCTGGAAGCGCTCGTTCGCCGTGACCTTGAGGCCGTTCTTCTCCGCGAGCGCCGAGAACACCTTGTGCCAGTTCTCGCCGTACGGATCGCCGGTGCCGATGAAGCCGACGGTCTTCACGCCGCTCGCGACCATGTGCTCGACGAGCGCGCTGGCGATGATGTCGTCGTTCTGGGTGGTCTTGAACACCCACTTCTTCTTGTCGTCCATCGGCGTGACGACGGCCGCGGTGCCGACAGGCGCCAGCAGCGGCACGCCCGCCTCGGCGACGAACTGGATCACGCCCATCGCGTTCGGCGAGCCCGACGGCCCGATGATCGCGTCGACGTTCTGCTCGGAGATCAGCTTCTTGACCGCGGTAACCGACGCGGTCGGGTCGCTCGCGTCGTCGAGCGCGATGTATTCGACGGTGAGGTCGCCGATCTTCGTCGGCAGCAGCGGCACCGTGTTCTTCTGCGGAATGCCGACCAGCGCGGTCGGGCCGGTCGCGGACGACACGACGCCGACCTTGACTTGCGCGAGCGCGGACTGCGAGGCGGCGGCGAGCGTGGCCAGGGCGAGGGCGGCGGGAAGTTTCTTCAGCATCATGGTTCGTCTCCGTGGGTTGGCGCCATGCGGCGCCTGATAGTTATGGAACTGCTCGACAACCTGCGGTCGGTCGGACTGGCCGCCGCGACGAAATCGCGCGCGTCGGCTTCTTCTTGCCGTCCGACGGGCAATGCGGCGCTTCTGCGGCGCCTCCATTTTTCAGATCGTGATCGTGCCGACGCTCGCGCCGCCGCAGACGTACAAGGTCTGGCCGGTGACGAAGCCGTTGGCCGGATCGGCGAAGAACATCACCGCGCGCGTGACGTCGTCGGCCCGGCCGATGCGCCCGACCGGGATGTTCGCCGTGAGCCGGCTCTCGCGTTCGCTGCCCGCGGGGACGACGTCGTGGAACATGTCGGTCGCGATCGGACCGGGCGCGACGACGTTGACGGTGATCCCCTTCGGCGCGAGTTCCAGCGCCCAGGTGCGCGCCATGCCGATCATGCCGGCCTTCGTCGCCGAGTACGCGGTGCGTGTCGCGAGGCCCAGCGCGCCGCGCGACGACATCAGCACGACGCGGCCGAAGCCGCGCGCCTCCATCCCGGGCAGCACCGCCTGCATCAGGCTGATCGCCGCGCCGAGGTGGATCTGCGTCAGGCCTTGCAGCTCGTCGAGCGTGACTTCCGGCAAGAGCTTCGGCCAGATCACGCCGGCGTTGTGGATCAGGTGGCTCACCGGAAAGTCGCGCGCGATTTCCCGCGCGGCAGCTTCGGTCGCCGCCGCATCGAGCAGATCGACCTGCACGTTCGTCAGCCGCGGGTGGTTCCAGTCGGCCGCGCGGCGCGCGAGCGACACGACGTCGTAGCCATCGTCGAGCATCCGCCGGCAGATGTCGGCGCCGATCCCGGCGCTGCCGCCGGTGACGACGGCGACTCTTCTTTCGCTCATCGGCTTGTCCTCATTGGTTGTGGCTGAAATGGCGACTCGGCTCGAAGCTCAGACGGTCGGCGCGAGCGCGAGCACGCGCAGCGGGCTGCCGGAGCCGTTGCGGATCTTCAGCGGCGCCGCGAAGATCACCGCGCCTTGCGGCGGCAACTGGTGGAGGTTCGTCAGGCACTGCAGGCCGTAGCGGTTGTTGCCGTGCATGAAGTAGTGGCACGGGTAGGGCGGGTTCAATTGGTGCGCCTGGCCGGCGTCGGTGCCGATCGACTCGGTGCCGAAGCCGTGGACGTTGCGCTCGCGGATCAGCCACGGCACGACGTCGGCGTCCGGCCCCGGCGAATGTGCGCCGTCCTCGGCCATGTTCAGGTACTCCTTCGCTCCGCGGCGCTTCGACCAGTCGGTGCGCAGCAGCACCCACGCGCGTTCGGGGATGCGGCCGTGCTTCTGCTCCCACTTTTCGACGAAGCCGATCGTCAGCAGGAAGTCGGGGTTCGCCGCGGCCTCGGCCGAAACGTCGATCACGCAGGCGGCGGCGATGAAGTTCTCGACCGGGATCGAGTCGACCGCGTTGTTCGGCTGGTCCTTGCCGGTGACCCAATGCACCGGCGCGTCGAAGTGCGTGCCGGTGTGCTCCGAGCACGAGAAGTTGTTCCAGTACCACGCCGGGCCGCGCTCGTCGTAGCGCGAGAT
>NZ_JAKFEF010000023.1:0-37136 GCF_036675785.1 Aromatoleum sp. | reverse complement strand
TGGCCCACTCCTCGGCATCCGGAAGCGGATCCTTGCGCTCGACGATCGGTTTCCACTGTGCGGCGAGTTCGGCGTTCAACGCGATGAACTGGCGCTGCCCGTCCGGTACGTCATCTTCCGAGAAAATCGCCTCCACCGGGCACTCGGCGACGCAAAGGGTGCAATCGATGCATTCGGTCGGGTCGATCACGAGAAAATTCGCGCCTTCCCGAAAACAGTCGACAGGGCACACATCCACACAGTCGGTGTACTTGCAACGGATGCAGGCTTCGGTCACAACATAGGTCATCGCTTGGACTCCAGATCGTCGTTTCCCAGCGCCAGAGGTCGGCACCGGCATTTCCCACAATATAGCCGAGAGCGTCGCCGCTTCGCCACGACGGGCAGAACCACGGACGCGCCGTTCGCCCTTGGGCCGGAGAACTTCTTGACGTTGGGCCCGGGTTGGCATAACTTTTCGGAAACTTCATCTCAGGGGCTCGAATCCGCCTCTGTCGATCGGGCTGACACCAGCCCGCACTCCCTCTCCTAGGCAATTCCGCAACCCGTCACGCGAGGAAACATGAGCGAGCATATTCATTACGTTACCGACGGCAGTTTCGAAGCCGAAGTGCTGCAGTCGGAAACGCCGGTATTGGTCGATTACTGGGCGGAGTGGTGCGGCCCGTGCAAGATGATCGCGCCGATCCTGGACGATGTCGCGAAGGACTACGCCGGCAAACTGAAAGTCGCGAAGCTGAACATCGATGAAAATCAGGAAACGCCCGCGAAATTCGGAATCCGCGGCATCCCGACCCTGATGCTTTTCAAGGGCGGTAACGTCGAAGCAACGAAGGTCGGCGCACTCTCCAAATCGCAGCTGACGGCATTCATTGACAGCAACCTCTGACTCGGACTAGAGTCCCGCTTCGTTTCTGCGGCGCCTACCCGCACCTTGCCGGAATTCCCGGCGCCGCAATCGCTCCCTTCCTGATTCTCCCTTCACCCCGCTTCTCCAATCGCGCCCCGTCGCGCCCTCTCGCCATGCAACTATCGGAGCTCAAGTCTCTCCACGTCAGCCAATTGCTGGAAATGGCAATCGCCAACGAAATCGACGGTGCGAACCGACTTCGGAAACAGGAACTCGTTTTCGCCCTGCTCAAGAATCGGGCGAAGAAGGGCGAGCCGATTTATGGCGACGGCGCACTCGAAGTGCTGCCGGACGGTTTCGGATTCCTGCGCTCGCCGGACATTTCGTATCTTGCCGGCACGGATGATATCTATGTATCACCCTCGCAGATCCGACGTTTCAATCTGCATACCGGGGACACGATCGAGGGCGAGATTCGGACACCGAAGGACGGTGAGCGCTACTTCGCGCTCGTCAAGCTCGACAAGATCAACGGCCAGCCGCCCGAGGCTTGCAAGCACAAGATCCTGTTCGAGAATCTGACGCCGCTGCATCCGAACGCATGCCTGAAGCTCGAGCGCGACATTCGCGGCGAGGAAAATATTACCAGCCGAGTGATCGACATCGTCGCGCCGATCGGCAAGGGTCAGCGCGGCCTGCTCGTCGCGCCGCCAAAAAGCGGCAAGACGGTCATGTTGCAGCACATCGCGCATGCGATCTCCGCGAATCATCCCGACGTAGTCGTGATCGTGCTGCTGATCGACGAACGGCCTGAAGAAGTGACCGAAATGCAGCGTTCGGTGAAGGGGGAGGTCGTCGCCTCCACGTTCGACGAGCCCGCCTCCCGTCACGTTCAAGTCGCCGAGATGGTCATCGAGAAAGCGAAACGGCTTACCGAGCACAAGAAGGACGTGGTGATCCTCCTCGATTCGCTGACTCGCCTCGCACGCGCCTACAACACCGTCGTGCCGGCGTCGGGCAAGGTGCTCACCGGCGGCGTGGATGCGAACGCGTTGCAGAAGCCCAAGCGCTTCTTTGGAGCAGCGAGGAACATCGAGGAAGGCGGTTCGCTGACGATTATTGCCACGGCACTCATCGACACCGGCAGCCGGATGGACGACGTCATCTACGAGGAATTCAAGGGCACCGGCAACATGGAGTTGCACCTTGACCGGCGGATGGCGGAAAAACGGGTGTACCCGGCGATCAACGTCAACCGCTCCGGAACGCGCCGCGAAGAGTTGCTGATGAAACCGGACATCCTTCAGAAAGTCTGGATCTTGCGCAAGTTGCTGTACGGCATGGACGACATCGATGCGATGGAGTTTCTGCTCGACAAGATCAAGGCAACGAAGAACAACGGCGAGTTTTTCGACGCGATGCGGCGCGGCTGACCGTTCGGGCTGCGACCAGGCAGCAGGACAAGAACGCCACTTGTTTCAGGTGGCGTTTTTTTTCGAGCTCCGGCGCGCACACTCACGCACGCGGCTCGCTCGCGAAGCGCGCCGCGGGACCGCGCCCTCCCCGCGCCATAGCAGGAACGGCTGCTGTCGGAATCCTGTGCGCTGAAGAGCGGGCGCCGAACTGCTTCCGTTCGACGCCGACAAACAGCGCTCACTGGTAGTCGAAAAAGCCCTTCCCCGCCTTGCGCCCGAGATAACCCGCTTCCACCATCTCCACGAGCAACGGAGCGGGACGGTATTTCGGATCATTGAAGCCCTGGAACAACACTTGCATCACCGCGAGTTCGACGTCCAGTCCGATCATGTCGCACAACGCGAGCGGTCCCACCGGATGATTGCAGCCCAGCTTCATCGCCTCGTCGATCTCGGCGGCCGTTGCCAACCCCTCCCCGAGCGCGAAGATGGCTTCGTTGATCATCGGGCACAGCATGCGGTTTACGACGAAACCCGGACTGTTGCGGATCTGTACGGGCGCCTTCCCGACCGCCTTCGCAACAGCCTCGACTGCGGCGTAGGTCTCGTCAGAGGTTTGCAGGCCGCGAATCACTTCAACGAGCGCCATCATTGGCACCGGATTGAAAAAGTGCATTCCGATCACCCTGTCGCCGCGGCCCGTCGACGCAGCGAGCTTGGTGATCGAAATCGACGACGTATTACTCGCGATGATCGCGTCCGGCTTCACCGTCGAGTCGATTTGGCCGAACAGCTTCAGCTTGACCGGAAGGTTCTCGGTCGCCGCCTCGATCACCAGGTCGCAATCGGCAAGGGCGGAAAGGTCGGTCGAAGTACTTATCCGGCCGAGCACTTCGGTCTTCTGGGCGGCGGTCATCTTCTCCTTCTTGATCAGCCGATCAAGACTGCCCGAAAGCGTCGCGAGCCCTCGCTGCACTGCCGCGTCGGCCATATCGTTCATCACGACGTCGAAACCGGCAACCGCGAAGGCCTGCGTTATGCCGTTGCCCATCGTCCCGGCACCCACTACTCCGATTTTCTTCAAGCTCATTGTCTAATCCGCTCCTATTGTTGTCGCACCTCCGGACAGCACCGTCCCCGAGCCGTACCAGAGCGCACGGGCGGACTTTAACGCAATTCGGCTGCTTGCGGCGAGCGATGCGAGAACGGCCCAACATGGTGCTTTGTCGCCCAATTCGTTGGCAGGCGCCGCTCGCAAGGAGAAGCGAACGAGACGCCGGAACAACACGGGAGAAGAGAGATACCGAGGGAACGCCCGCAGCGCTCCGGCAGCATGGATTCGCTTTACAGGCGACGTCGGTGACCTTGCCGCCCCTCTTCCTGCCGGAGAGCAGCGGAGTTGCACCTCGGCGTAAGCGCGTCATTTCCCGACCGCCATAGCGGGGAAAACAGCACTACCCACGGCACTACGCGGCATGCTCAGCACACGCAAAAAAAGGAGCCCGAAGGCTCCTTTTTCGTGTTGGCGGAGTGGACGGGGCTCGAACCCGCGACCCCCGGCGTGACAGGCCGGTATTCTAACCAACTGAACTACCACTCCAATTTGACCTGCTCCGACGATTTCTCGTCGGCTTGCGGCTCGTCGTCGTGACGCTCCGCCTTGTAACTGGCGTCCCCACGGGGATTCGAACCCCGGTTATCGCCGTGAAAGGGCGGTGTCCTAGGCCTCTAGACGATGGGGACTTCGTCAATTCTTCCGGCTGGTGGAGGTAAGCGGGATCGAACCGCTGACCTCTTGCATGCCATGCAAGCGCTCTCCCAGCTGAGCTATACCCCCTTGCCCGAAAGAGCGCGCATTATAGGGCGCCATCGGATGGCTGTAAAGCCTGTTTTTGCATGAATTCCGAATTCAGACGACCTTCCCTGGATTCATCAGCCCCGCGGGGTCGAGGCTCCGCTTGATCGTTCGCATCAGATCGAGCTCGACCTCCGACTTATAACGGATGATCTCGGCGCGCTTGAGTTGACCGAGGCCATGTTCGGCGGAAATCGAACCGCCGAGTTCGGCGACCAGGTCGTGAACGATGCGATTGACCTCGGGCGTCCGATCGATGAAGTCGGCGTTCTGCACCGCGTCGGGCTTGGAAAGGTTGTAATGCAGGTTGCCGTCGCCAATATGGCCGAAGGTGACGATCCGCAGGTCCGGCCAGACGTGCAGAAGCGCGGCGTCGGCCCGTTCGATGAATTCCGGAATGCGGCTCACGGGAACCGAAATGTCGTGCTTGATGCTCACACCCTCGACCCTCTGGGCCTCGGAGATGTTTTCCCTCAGTGCCCAGAGCGCCTCGGCCTGCGAAAGGCTCGTTGCGAGCACTGCGTCCTCGACGAGCCCGACATCGACCGCTTCGCCCAGTTTGCGCTCGAGGAGATCATTGAGCGCGGCGTCGTGCGCCGCGTCCTCGAGTTCGATCAGGACACTCCATTCCGGGTCGCCGGTCAACGGCGGGCGCGCGCCGGGGATGTGCCGCAACACGAGCTGAATAGCCGAACGGCCGGCGATCTCGAACGCCGCGACGCGGTCTCCGCAGTGCTGGCGCAGTTGCCCGAGCAGAGTAACTGCTGCATCGGGGCCCGCAACGCTTACCCACGCGGTCGCATGGCTCCGCGGTCGGGGAAAGAGTTCGAGTACGGCGGCCGTAATGATGCCGAGCGTGCCCTCGGCACCGATGAAGAGCTGCTTCAAATCGTAGCCCGTGTTGTCCTTGCGCAATCCCCGCAACCCGTCCCACACGCGCCCGTCGGGCAGAACGACTTCGAGACCGAGCACCAGCTCGCGCATGTTCCCGTACCGCAGCACGTGGACGCCGCCGGCATTCGTCGAGAGGTTGCCGCCGATTTCGCAGCTCCCCTCCGAAGCAAGCGAAAGCGGAAAGAGGCGATCCGCGCCGGCAGCCGCTTCCTGAAGTGCGCTCAGGGTGCAACCGGCTTCGACGACGATCGTGTCGTTGAGCGGATCGATGCTGCGGATGTGGTTAAGGCGCGAAAGGTTGATCACGACGGACGCGCCGTCCTTCAACGGGGTCGCGCCGCCGCACAAGCCCGTATTGCCGCCTTGCGGGACCATCGCCACGTTTGCGGCCGCACACGCCCGGACTACGGCCGCCACTTCGGCTGTGTTACCGGGCTTCACGACCGCGACCGCCGAGCCTGTATAGCGGCCCCGCCAATCCGTGAGATGGGGCGCCATATCGACGATGTCGGTGAGCACGTGCGACTCGCCGATCGCGGCAACGAGGGAGCCGAGAAGTTCGTTCATGTCCGGGCGCCTCCGGTCAGAGTCGGCCGAGACCATGTCGCAAGGCCGAAATCATGCGTTCCACCGCCGCCTCGCCTTCGATGATCGCCTCCTCAGCCCGGTGGAAATCCATCGGCCCGAGATGACCCAGACGGGGTGAAAGCTGCACGTCGGCGGGTTCGCCCGCGAGGCGGCTGCGCGCGATGCGCACCTGCATGATGTTGATGCTGCTCGTCAGCACGGTCAGCAATGAAGGCAGGTTCGGTTCGCCAACCGACGTTTGACCATTTCCCGAAGCACCGTTCCCGAGGAAGCCGAGGCGACCGAGCAGACGCTCCGTCCAGCCGACGCCCCTCTCCTGCTCCGCAGGCGAATGGTGCCAGGAGCGGCCGACCACGTCCGACCCGAGGTCGACCGCGATCACGACATCGGCGCCCAGGGCACGGCACAGCGACACCGGTACCGGGTTCACGAGCCCCCCGTCCACGAGGAGCCGACCCTGGTGAACGATCGGGGCAAGGAGGCCCGGAAGCGCGATCGAGGCGCGGACCGCCTTCGAGACGCTGCCCTCGCGCAGCCAGAACTCACGGCCTGTTTCGAGTTCGGTCGCGACACAGGCGAAAGGCAATTCGAGCTCGGAGAAATCACGGTCGACGAAATTGCGCTCGAAAAACTGGATGAGCTTCTGCCCGCGAATCAGCCCGCCTCGCAGGCTCACGTCGAGCAGCGAAACGACATCCTGCCACTTCAGTGCTCGCGCCCAGTCCGTGAGCTTCGGGAGGTCGCCCGCCGCGAACGCTGCACCGACGAACGCGCCGATCGAACAGCCGGCGACCACCTGCGGCTCGATCCCTTCTTTCGCCAGCGCCCGCAAGACGCCCAGATGCGCCCATCCCCGTGCCGCCCCTCCGCCCAATGCCAGGCCAATTACCGGCCCTTTTCGACCGGCACGCAGGGAGGTCGGCTCGAAGGCCGTGGGGAGGGAAGTCAGTTCAGCGGCTCGGCGTAAAGATCGTGCACGTCGCAGTCGGTGATGCGCACGCGCGTGAATTGTCCCGGCTCCATGCCCTCGCCGTTTGGGATGATGACCAGTCCGTCGATCTCCGGCGCATCGCCGGGGGATCGCGCGACAGCGCCTTCGTCATCCACCTCTTCGACGAGCACCGTAACCTCCCGATCGATCCAGCGTTCGAGCCGCTGCGTCGAGATGTCCTCCTGAAATTCCATCAGCCGCTGACGCCGCTCCTCGCGCACCTCTTCGGGCACGGGATTCTCCAGACGATTCGCTTCCGCGCCTTCGACCGGCGAGTATGCGAACGCGCCGACCCGGTCGAGCTGCGCCTCTTCGAGAAACCGCAGCAACTCCTCGAAATCCTCGTCGGTTTCTCCCGGGAAACCGGTGATGAAGGTCGAACGAATCGTGAGATCTGGGCAGATGCTTCGCCATTTCCGCACGCGCTCGAGAACGTTCTCCGCATTCGCCGGGCGTTTCATCGCCTTGAGAATCCGCGCGCTAGCGTGCTGGAAAGGCACGTCGAGGTACGGCAGGATCTTGCCCTCGGCCATCAGCGGGATCAGTTCGTCGACGCTCGGATACGGATAGACGTAATGCATCCGCACCCACACCCCGAGATCGCCAAGCGCCTTCGCGAGATCGAGCAGTCGCGTCTTCAGCGGGCGTCCGTTCCAGAATCCGGTTCGGTATTTCGTGTCGACTCCGTACGCGCTCGTGTCCTGCGATACGACGAGCAGCTCCTTGACGCCCGCGTCGACAAGCGATTCGGCCTCGCGCATGACCTCGTGGATCGGACGACTGACGAGATCGCCGCGCATCGACGGGATGATGCAGAACGAGCAGCGGTGATTGCAGCCTTCCGAAATCTTCAGGTACGCGTAGTGATTCGGCGTCAGGCGAATGCCTTGCGGCGGAACGAGATCGGTGAATGGATCGTGCGGCTTGGGCAGATGCTGATGCACGGCCTTCATCACCGCGTCGGTCGCGTGGGGGCCGGTGACCGCGAGTACCTGCGGATGCGCCGCCCGCACGACGTCGTCCTTCGCGCCGAGGCAGCCGGTGACGATCACCTTCCCGTTTTCCGCGAGCGCCTCGCCGATCGCGTCGAGGGATTCCTCGACGGCCGCGTCGATGAAGCCGCAGGTATTGACGACGACGAGATCTGCATCGTCGTAGCTGCCCGAAATGTCGTAGCCCTCGGCCCGAAGGCGCGTAAGGATGTGTTCGGAGTCCACGGTCGCCTTCGGGCAGCCGAGGGAGACGAAGCCGACGCGCGGCACGCCCTGGAGTTTCTGTTGCTTCATGCTCTCTGCCGGACCCCTCTGCGGCGACCTCGAACGTCGGCGCGGGGTCGCCTTATTTCTGGACGGGACGGCCGCCCTTGCCGGTGGTGGAATCCGGACCGTCGCTCATTTCGTCCGCCGGGCCCTGCCTGGGCACCTGCGGCTCCTTCGCGGCCGGGGTGTAATTCGGGAACGGAAAGCCCGTGAAGATGTTGCGGGTCTGGCTTTCAATCTGCTCCTGCATCTGCGAGAACATCTTCTTGCTCTGCTCGACGTAGGTGCCCATCACGCTTTGCAACGCCGGTCCCTGGAAGTTCAGGAACTGCGCCCACAGGTCTTGGCTGATCGGGCTGTTTTCACCGTAGATCGCCTGGGCCTGCTCCTGGAGCTTTCCCTGCATTTCGGTGAATGCCTTGATGTTGTTCTCGAGGTATTTGCCCATCATCCCCTGCGTCGCGTTGCCGTAGAAGCGGATCATGTGCGCGAGCAGGTCGCTGGTGAACATCGGCGCGCCGCCCGCTTCTTCCTCGAGGATGATCTGCAGCAGAATGCTCCGCGTGAGATCTTCGCCGGTCTTCGCATCGACGACCTGGAACTCTTCCCGCCCGACGACCAGTTCCTTCACGTCGGCGAGCGTTATGTAGGAACTCGTCCGGGTGTCGTACAAACGGCGGTTGGGATACTTCTTGATGAGGCGGGCTGATCCGGCCATGTTCGCTATTCTCCTCGGCGGCGGTGGTTCCGCTCTATGCGTATTTGCGTCTGCACAAAATTATACCGCGCCGCTAAGCAAAAGCCCCGCCATTCGGCGGGGCCCCGCATTCACGAGGGATACGTCGAACGCCGGTTCAGCACATGTGGAGTCCGCCGTTGATATTGATCGTCGCGCCGGTCACATAGCCCGCGAGGTCCGACGCGAGATACGAGCAAAGGGCGCCGATTTCTTCCGGCTTGCCGAGCCGCTTCATGGGCACCGTATCGATAATGCCCTGGCGGATGTCTTCGCGGATCGCCATGACCATTTCGGTGCCGATATAGCCCGGGGCGATCGCATTGACCGTGACGCCCTTGGTCGCGAGTTCGGCAGCGAGCGCCTTCGTGAAACCGAGCACGCCTGCTTTCGCGGTCGAATAGTTCGTCTGACCGGCCTGCCCCTTGACGCCGTTGACCGACGAGATGTTGATGATCCGTCCGCGACCGCGCTCCGCCATCTTGGGCGAAATGTGGTGCGTCACGTTGAAGAGGCTGTTGAGGTTGGTGTTGATCACCGCGTCCCACTGCGCCTTTTCCATCTTCGGGAAGAACTTGTCGCGAGTGATGCCGGCGTTGTTCACGAGAACGTCGATCGGGCCGACGTCCGACTCGATCTTGCCAACCATCGACTTGCACGACTCGTAGTCGGAGACGTCGCCTTCGGCCGCAACGAATTCGAAGCCCAATTCCTTCTGGCGGGCGAGCCACTCGTCCTTCTGCGGGAAACCGGGCAGACAGTTCGCGACGACGGTCATTCCGTCCTTGGCCAGAGCCTGGCAAATGGCGGTACCTAGACCGCCCATCGCGCCGGTTACGAGTGCGACTTTCTGTACCATCTTGCAATCCTCTTGCAGCAATCGGTGATGAGAAACAACAGGCAATCGCAGCCGTAGCCGTCTGCCCCGCTCCCCAGTTGAACGAATCCGTAGGTTCATTACCACGAAGTGCGCAGATTATAGGACACATCCGCGCGCCGTGCTGCAATGCAAAATCGCAAAAAAACGACGCGCCGCCCGAAGGCGGCGCGTCGCTTATGTCGGAGAAATATTCGGCGATCAGAACATGTGCTGGCCGCCGTTGATCGAGATGTTGGCGCCGGTGACGAACGCGGCCTCCTCGGACGAAAGATACGCGACGAGGCCCGCGATTTCTTCCGGCTTGCCCAGACGGGAAACCGGAATCTGCGGGAGGATCTTCGAGTCGAGGATCTCCTGCGGGATCGCCATGACCATCTTCGTGCCGATGTATCCCGGCGAGATCGTGTTGACGGTCACGCCCGAGCGCGCGACTTCGAGCGCCAGCGCCTTCGTGAAGCCGTGCATGCCGGCCTTGGCTGCGGAGTAGTTGGTCTGGCCGAACGCGCCCTTCTGCCCGTTCACGGACGAGACGTTGATGACGCGCCCCCACTTGCGCTCGACCATGCCGTCCATGACCTGCTTGGTCATGTTGAAGACGCTGTCGAGGTTGGTGCTAATCACCGCATCCCAATCGGCCTTCGTCATCTTGCGGAAGGTCATATCGCGCGTGATGCCGGCGTTGTTGACGAGCACGTCGATCGCGCCGACTTCCTGGGTGACGGCTTCGACACAAGCCTTGCAGGACTCGAAGTCCGAGACGTCGCAGGGGTAGCCCTTGAACGAGTAGCCCATGTTGCTCATCGACTTCAGCCACTCGGACGCCTTGGTATTGCCCGGCGAATGGGTCGTCACGACCTTGTAGCCCAGCGCGGCGAGCTTGATGCAGACCGCCTCGCCCAAACCGCCCATCCCGCCCGTCACAAGTGCAACTCTAGACATTGTTGTTACTCCTCTCTCCGTTTCCATCTCTCGAAGGGTTTCAAATAATGCCGGGCAGCGCCCCCCGTATCCGCTACCGCAAGGTAATTCTTGTTTTCGCAGCCTTTGTCAGGCCTTTTCTTTCACATACCGGCCGGGCGCTGGCTCGATCGGTTCGTATTTCGCATTTCCTGCCCGGCCCCGCGCGGCGACCTGCTTGCCGCCGCGCAGCTTGAGCCACTCGATCCAGTGCAGCCACCAACTGCCCTTGCGTTCGGACGCGCCCTCCAGCCATTCGTCCGGGTCGGCGACGCCGGAGGGGTTCGTCCAGAAGCTGCGCCGGTTCTTCGACGCGGGGTTGATCGCGCCGGCAATATGTCCGCTCGCCCCGAGCACGAAAGTCGCGTCGCCGCCGAGCAGCCCCCGGGACAGGTAGGCACCCTTCCAAGGCACGATGTGGTCTTCGCGCGTCGCGAGCACGTAGGCGGGCGCGTCGATCTTCCCGAGGTCCACCTTGACGCCCAGCATCTTCAGCTTGCCGGGAACCCGAAGGTTGTTCTCGAGATACATGTTGCGCAGGTACCAAGTGAGGAACGGTCCGGGCAGGTTCGTGCTATCGGAATTCCAGTACAGCAGGTCGAACGCGGGCGGCTTGCCCCCCTTCAGGTAGTTGCCGACGACGTACTGCCAGATCAAGTCGTTCGCGCGCAGCGACGAGAACACGTTCGCCAGTTCCTGTCCCTTGAGCAGTCCGCTCTTGCCGATCGCGGCCTCGCGCGCAGCGACGCTGGCTTCATCGACGAGACAGCCGAGTTCGCCGGCATCGGCGAAATCGAGCAGCGTCGTCATCAGCGTCAGGCTTTCGACCGGATCCTCGCCCCGCGCCCGCGCGACCGCCACCGCCGACGTCAGGATCGTGCCGCCGACGCAGAATCCGAGCACGTTCGGCTTCTTGACGCGGGTGACGGCGCGCACGACGTCGAGCGAGCTGAGCACGCCCTTGTCGAGATAATCGTCCCAGGTGAACCGCGACTCGTCGGGCTGCACGTTCTTCCATGACACGAGGAAAACGGTGAAGCCCTGCTCGACGATGAAGCGCACCAGCGAGTTCTCGGCCTGGAGATCCAGGACGTAGAACTTGTTGATGCTCGGCGGAACGATGAGCAGCGGCGTCTGCGCAACCTTGTCAGTCAGTGGCGCGTACTGGATCAGCTGAATCAGTTCATTTTCATAGATGACCGAGCCCGGCGTGATCCCGAGATTGCGCCCGACCTCGAACGCGGACTCGTCAGTCATCGAGATGTGACCGCGTTCGAGATCGGCGATGAGGTTCTTCAGGCCGGTCGTGATGCTTTCGCCCTTCGACGCGAGAGCGACCTTGATGAATTCAGGGTTCGTCGCGGCAAAGTTCGACGGCGCGAGCGCATCGATGTATTGGCGGGTGAGGAAGCGCACGCGCGACTTCGCGCGGCCATCGGCCATCGGCATCGCGTCGGAAACCTGCTTCAGGAACTCCGAGTTCAACAGATAGGCTTGACGCACATAGTCGTACATCGGGCTTTCCGCCCATTCCTGCGCTGCGAACCGCCGGTCGCCCGGCTCCGGCGTCACGATCGGCTCGGACTTCTCGCCCGGCTTGCGCTGCAGCATCGACGACCACAGGGCCGTGTGGCGCTCCGCGAAACGCTGCTGCAGACGGCCGAACTCCTCGGCTTCCGGGAGCGGCAGGCGCTCCACCGCAGCGCCGCTGCTGTTCTCCATCGCCGCGTGCTGGCGCGCCACCGCGTCGAAAAAATTCTGCGCCATCGCCTGGCCGAACTGCAGCATCCCGAGCATCGCCGCGTTCGGCCCCTTATCTTCCGAATCAGACATCCGCCCCTCCTGAGGCATCTTCCGGGGATGCGCCGTCCGCCCTCCCCCGCATTTCCGTTGCTGCTTCCACCGTGACTTGCCGGGCAAGGAGGGCCGCAGGCACAAGCCTGTAGAATCAGCTCATGTATATCGTCGCAATCGCGTGGCTCTACGTCGTGCTGCTCGCCGCCGTCTCGGATACGACCGTAGTCGGCGGCGTGCTCACGTTCGTCTTCTGGGGTGTCGGGCCGCTCGGCCTGTTCCTGTGGCTCGTCGGTACTCCCGCGCGGCATCGTCACGCGTCGAAGGACGTCGGCGGCGAAAAGACAGGTGCGAACGATAGTGCCGATCCGGACGTAAAGCAATAGCAAATCATGCAGTTAGGCTACTCCGAAAGCCAGACTACCGAAGCAAAGCGACCCGTCGTACCATCTCTACGGTATGAAAAAAAATGGTCCGGCGAAAAGTAGGTACATATTTCACCGCCATATATACGCTCGATACCGAGTTTCCGAAGACGGAGCCGCGCGAGCATGAAAAGGTCGCCCATCCATTTGCCGGCAGCTCCTGCCGGACGAAACGCGGCGGCCGCGAGCGGGTCTGCCGCGACGAAGCAGTTGCGAACGTCGTCGCCGACTTCGAACGCCCGCGGCCCGATCGCGGGCCCGAGCCATGCGAGGACGTTTTCGGGTCGCTCGCCCATGCGCGCGAGGGTCGCATCGAGGACGCCCGCCGCGAGTCCTCGCCATCCCGCATGCGTCGCGGCGGCGACCGTCCCTCCTTCGTTGCAGAAGAGGACCGGAAGGCAGTCGGCGGTCATCACCGCGCAGACCACCCGAGGGCGCGTGGCGATGGACGCGTCGGCCCGGACGGGGCCGGTATTCTCGTCGGCGTCCGCGACGGCCGTCCCGTGCACCTGATCGAGCCATAGCGGCTCGGCCGGCAGGCGGGCGCGCAGCAGCGCGCGGTTCCGAGTGACCGCGTCGGGCGCATCGCCGACGTGCAGGCCGAGGTTGAGGCTCGCGTACGGCCCGACGCTGACCCCGCCGTTGCGGGTCGTCACCAGCGCCTTGACGTTCGCGGGTGCCGGCCAGTCCGGTTCGAGCCAGTCACCGCCGGTCATGGCTGCGGCACCCGGAGCCGAGCCAGGAGATCCTCGAAATCGCGCGGCAGCGCGGACTCCCACGACATTTCCTCATGCGTCACCGGATGTCGCAGGCCAAGGCGAAACGCGTGCAGCGCCTGCCGCGGGAACTCGTCGAGCAGTCGATCGCCGCTGCGGCGCAGCCCGTACGTCGCATCGCCGACGAGCGGATGGCCGATGTTCGCCATGTGGACACGGATCTGGTGCGTGCGGCCGGTCTCGAGACGGCATTCGACGAGGGTCGCGCGTTCGAAGCGCTCGCGGACGAGGTAATGCGTGACGGCAGGACGTCCGGACTGGACGACCGCCATCCGCACGCGCTGGGTCGGGTGGCGGCCGATCGGTGCCTCGACGGTCCCGCTGCCGGACACGACGCGATGCACGAGCGCGAGGTAATGGCGCCCGACCGTCCGCGCCTGCAACTGCCGGACGAGATCGGTCTGCGCTTCGAGCGTTTTGGCGACAACGAGCAGGCCGCTGGTGTCTTTGTCGAGCCGGTGCACGATGCCCGCCCGCGGCACGCTCCCGAGCGCGGGCGCGTGGTGCAACAGCGCATTGAGCAGCGTGCCGCTCCAGTTGCCGCTCCCGGGATGGACGACGAGGCCGACCGGCTTGTCAATGACGAGGATCGCGTCGTCCTCATGGACCACCGCAAGGGGAATATCCTCCGGCGCGCCGGCGATCGCCTCCGGCGGCGGCGCGGCATCGACCTGGAGCGCTTCCCCGCCCCACACCTTGAACTTCGCATCGGGCTGGGCGCCGTCGAGGTTCACCCGACCCGCTTTCAGCCAACCCTGGAGTCGGCTGCGCGAATGCGACGGGAACAGCCGGGCGAGCGCCTGGTCGAGCCGAAGTCCCGCGCAGTCGGCCGGAATCGTCAGTTCGTGGTGTAAAGCGCCCTCATCCTCTGGGCTATAATCGTCCGGTTCATTCACGCGAGTTTTTTCGATGGCCAGGTTCACCCTTCGGAGTTTAGCGGTTATCGGCGCCTTGCTGCTCGGCGGCTGCGGGCTTCTGCCGGAGCAGATCGACGAGACCGCGGGCTGGAACGCGCAGCGTCTCTACACCGAAGCCAAGACCTTGATGACCGAAGGCAATTACGAACAGGCGATCAAGCTGTTCGAAAAGCTCGAGGCCCGCTATCCATACGGCCGCTACGCGCAGCAGGCGCAGATCGAGGTCGCTTACGCGCACTTCAAGTCGGCCGAACCCGCGCTCGCGATCGCGGCGGCCGACCGCTTCATCAAGCTGCATCCGAACCATCCGAACGCCGACTACGCGTACTACCTGAAGGGACTCGCGACCTTCAACGAGGACCTCGGCCTGCTCGCGGGCCTGTCGAACCAGGATCTCTCGGAACGCGATCCGAAAGGCGCGCAGGAATCGTTCGACACCTTCGCGCAGCTCGTTAACCGTTTCCCGGAAAGCCGCTACGCGGAAGACGCTCGCCAGCGCATGCAGTACCTCGTCAACGCGCTCGCGTCGCACGAAGTTCACGTCGCCCGGTACTACTCGCGGCGCGGCGCGCACATCGCGGCGATCAACCGCGCGAAGGCGGCGCTGACGACTTACCCGCAGGCGCCAGCGACCGAAGAAGCGCTGTTCCTGCTCGTCAAGAGCTACGACACGCTCGGCCTGACCGAGCTGCGCGACGACGCCGAACGCGTGATGCGCAAGAACTTCCCGAACAGCGTGTATTTCGCCGGCGGCCCGCAGGACAACCGGCCCTGGTGGCAGCTCTGGTGAGCGCTGCGCGGCCGGACTCCCGCCCGGCCGCGTCGGTTCAGTTCCGCCCGTAGGTATCCTCGAAGCGGACGATGTCGTCCTCGCCGAGATAGCTGCCCGACTGGACCTCGATCATCTCGAGCAGCATCTTTCCCGGATTTTCCAGCCGGTGCGTTACACCGAGCGGAATGTAGGTCGACTGGTTCTCGGACAGCAGGAAGGTCTCGTCCCCGCGGGTGACGCGCGCCGTGCCGCGCACGACGATCCAGTGCTCCGCGCGGTGATGATGCATCTGCAGGCTCAGCGACGCACCCGGCTTGACCTCGATGTGCTTGACCTGGAAACGGCCGCCGTTGTCGATGGAGTCGTAGCAGCCCCACGGCCGGTGGATCTTGCGGTGCGCGAGCGCCTGCGACCGGTTTTCGGATTTCAGCCGCGCGACGATCTTCTTGACGTCCTGGGTGTGGTCCTTGCCGGCGACCATCACCGCGTCGGGCGTCTCGACGATCACGAGGTTCTCCACGCCGACGCACACGACCATCCGGCTCGACGCATGCACGAGGCTCCCGGTCGTGCCCTCGAACATCACATCGCCGCGTGCCGAGTTCCCCTGCTCGTCCTTGTCGGCAAGCGCCCATAGCGCGTCCCATGCGCCGACGTCGGACCACCCCACCGACATCGGCACCACCTTCGCCGCGACGCCGAGCGCGGGCGTTCCCGCGAGCTTTTCCATCACCGCGTAGTCGATCGAGTCCGACGGGCAGGCTTCGAACGCTTCGCGCCCGATTCGCACGAAATCCGCGTCGTGCCGCGCGGCCTCGAACGCCGACTCGCAGGCGGCGAGCATGTCGGGATTCAGCTGCGCGAGCGCCTTCAGCCAAGTGCTCGCCTTCATCATGAAGAGGCCGCTGTTCCACAGGTAGGCCCCGCTCGCGACGTACTCGGTCGCGGTGCGCTCGTCGGGTTTCTCGACGAAGGACGCGACATCGTGGACGCCCGGACTCGTCTCCTCGCCGACCCGGATGTAGCCGTAGCCGGTTTCCGCGCGCTCAGGCACGATGCCGAACGTCACCATCGCGCCCGCGAGCGCGGCTTCGATGCCGACGTCGACGGTGCGGTGGAAAGCCTGGGTGTCGCGGATGACATGATCGGCCGGCATCACGAGGAGCACGCCGTCGTCCCAGTCGCGCCGCACGCTCAGCGCGGCGAGCGTCAGCGCCGGTGCGGTATTGCGCCCGGCGGGCTCGAGCAGGATGCGGCAATCCGGGCAGGCCGTGGCCCGCATCTGCTCCGCGGTGATGAAGCGGTATTCCTCATTGCAGACGACCAGCGGACGATCGGCGACCGGCAGCGCGCCCGAAAAACCGTCGAGGCGGCGCGCCGTCTGCTGCAGCATCGTCGTGTCGCCGATCAGCGCCAACAGTTGTTTCGGATACTGCTCGCGGGACAGCGGCCACAGCCGCGTGCCGGAACCGCCGGACAGGATTACAGGGTGGAGTTTCATGGATCTCTACCGTCGAAATTCAGGGGGCGCGCCGCCGCG
This sequence comes from Aromatoleum sp., assembly GCF_036675785.1. Classification (NCBI taxonomy): domain Bacteria; kingdom Pseudomonadati; phylum Pseudomonadota; class Betaproteobacteria; order Rhodocyclales; family Rhodocyclaceae; genus Aromatoleum; species Aromatoleum sp. Next base: position 20,487 of record NZ_JAKFEF010000023.1, on the reverse strand, counting down.
GGGAAAACCGTAAGCGGGCCGCGCCCGTCCGAGAATACGACACAAATCCCGATGCCATGGCGGGGAGCTGCAAGAGAATGTGATCCCTCGTTTCCCGTCAGCTCGCACGCACGCGGAAGATATCGCACTCGAGCCCGTAGAGCTTCACCTTCTGATACAGCGTGCTCTTCGCGATCGCGAGTTCGCGAGCCGCGCGGGTCAGGTTGCCGTGGGTCGCCGCAATCGCGCGGCGGATCAGTTCCGCTTCGCCTTCCGCCATGCTGTTGACCTGCAACGCTGCCGAAGGCACCGTCCCCGCGACTGCGGAAAAAAACGGTTCGGACGCCGGCGCGGCGCCGAGCAGCTCCGGCGGCAGCGCGTCGAGACCGACCGTTTCGCCGTCGCTCATCAGCAGCATGCTTTCGATGACGTTGCGCAGCTCGCGGACGTTGCCGGGCCACGTGTAGGCTTCGAGCCGAATGATCACATCGTCATGGAGCCGACGCGGACCGAGATCGTGCTGCTTGCGGAAGCGCTCGACGAAATGCTCGGCGAGCGCGCGAACGTCGCCCTTCCGGTCGCGTAGCGGTGGAATGCGGATCGACGTGACGGCGACGCGATAGTAGAAGTCCATGCGGAAACGGCCGTCGGCAACTTCCTTGCGCAGGTCGCGGTTCGTCGCGGCGACGAGGCGGAAATTGACCTTCCGCGGCACGTTCTCGCCGAGACGATAGATCTCGCTCTGTTCGAGCACGCGCAGCAGGTGCGGCTGCAAGTCCAGCGGCATCTCGCCGATTTCATCGAGGAATAGCGTGCCGCCGTTGGCTGCTTCGATCTTGCCGACGAGGCCGCCGCGGCGGGCGCCGGTGAATGCGCCGTCCACGTAGCCGAAAAGTTCGCTCGCGAGCAGTTCGCGCGAAAGACCGCCGCAATTGAGCGCGACGTAAGGCCCGTCGCGGAAGGGGCTCGCGCGGTGCAGTCCCTGCGCGAACTCCTCCTTGCCGGCACCCGTCTCGCCGAGCAGCAGCACCGGGACTTTCGAACGAGCGAGCTGGTCGGCCTTGCGCACGGCGTCGCGCAGCCCGGGGTCGCGGGTAATCACAGTCGAGAACCCGGGAGGCATGCCCTGCGCATTCCCCGGTTCATGCGACAGCGCGCGGACGCCCTCGCCGGCGATCGTGCGGCCGAGGCGCGGCAGCGGCAGGACGAGCAAGGTCCCGAGGCGCGCGCCGGTCTTGCCGACGACCGGTTCCAGCCATTCCTTGCGCATCCACGGCGGCAGTCCCGAATCCTGGATCGGCTCGCCGCGCTCGCCGATCGCGAGCGACGGAATGCGGCGCGGCGCCGCGAGATCGAGATCGGCCCCGAGTGCGGACATCGCGGCCTGGGCGATCTCGTTCGCCTTCACCGGATAACCCCGGCGGTCGAACAGCACGAGTCCGTCTGTGCCGCCGGACCAGCGGGGCAGCGACGCGTCGAGCAGCAGATAGCGCCGCTCCATCTCGCGCATCGCGATCTTGCTCTCGATGCGGCTCGCGGTCGTCACGACGAGTGCGAGGCTCTGCCGGCTGTAGCTTTCCGAAAGCCCGGAGACGTCGACGACGCCGATGATCTCGCCGTCGTGCGGGTGGCGGATGACCGTCGCCGAACAGGTCCACCGCTTGATGCCCGCGCAGTAATGCTCGGCGGAATGGATCTGCACCGGCTCGCCGACTGCGAGCGCCGTGCCGATCGCGTTCGTGCCGCACAGGCGTTCGCTCCAAGCAACGCCGGGCAGCAGGTGGATGCTCTCGGCGACGCCGAGCGTCGGGTCGTCGCCTTCCATCGTCAGGATCGTGCAGCTCGTGTCCGCGAGCGCCATCACGGTGCCCGTTTCTGCGAGAAAATCGCGCGCATACGCCATGATGGGGGCGCTCGCCTCGAGCAACTCGCTGTGGTTCTGCTTCATTGCGGCCAGCGTTGACGCCTCGACCGGGGGCGGAGCGCTGCGCTTGTCGGGGTCGACGTTGTGCTGCTGGCAGCGCTGCCACGAGCCGTCCACGAGCGACCGCAGCGAATCGCTGGGGCGCCGGGTGCCATCGAGAAACCGTTCCCACGCCGCCATGATCATCGCGTCGTTGCCGGGATCGGAAAACCTCTGCCCTTCGGAAATCCGTGTCATTCAGTCTCTCCTCCTTTCGGGTGCTTCGCGGCGGCCGCTCCAAGTGCGGTCATTTGGACTGTGTCCTGTCGTTCTGCGCGCGAAGCCCACGTTAGATGTTTTATACGTCGGTACGCTCTCCAGCAACAAAGAAACCATGTCGTCCTGTCGACATGGATGGTAAAAAATAGCAAAGGCGATGCCACATCACGAGCGGCACGAACAATTGCTAACATGCCGGCAATAGTGCGAGAAACCGGGCCGAAATCGCGCGAAATCAAGCGAAAACTCCGTTGTCTGCCGGTGAAACGGCCGACGTCGATCGGCCGATTTCCGGACGCTTCGCGCCGCCCGGCGTTCGAAATCCGGACGCCGGTCGTCCGGGGATCGGTCGCCCGGCGATCGAGGCGTCACGCTTCCGCCGCGGCCGGGCGGCACGCGCGAATCGCATCAAGCGTCCGCGGGCAATCGAGGCGCGCCAGTTCGTGGAGCGCTTCGTCGAGATAGGCCGCACGCACGAGGCGGCGCCGGTCTCGGTCGTTCTTCGTCGCCGGCAGCGCCGCGACCAGATGGACGCGGACCGGGCTGAGTGCTGCGCCCAGGCGTAGCGCGAGATGCGCGATGAGTTCGCGTTCCGCGTCGCCCGGACCGCACCCGCCTCTCTCACATCCGGCCGGCTCCCGCGCGAGCGCGACGAAGCAGACGACCGCCTCGCCCTCGCGCGGGTCCGGAACGCCGATTGCGACCGCGTCGCCGACGAGCGGATGGGCGGCGAGCGCGAACTCGTATTCGGCGGGGGCGACCCGCCTGCCGGCGACCTTCAGCGTGTCGTCGCTGCGCCCATGAATGAACCAGTGGCCATCCTCGTCGGTGCATGCCCAGTCGCCGGGCAGCCAGAGGCCCGGCGATCGCGAGCGGCAGGTCTTCAGGTATCGCTCGTCGTCTTGCCAGAAGCCGTGCGCCATGCCCGGCCACGGCGCACGCAGCACGAGCTCGCCCGCGCCGCGGACAGCGCCGGGGGCTCGCGCCGCGACGCCGCCGCGCCCGCATCCACCCGAGGGATGACCCGCGCTCGCGGCCGCGTTCGACGACAGCAGCGAGCGTCCGCCGGCATCGACGACGTCCGCGATCATGCCCGGCACCGGCCCCGCGAGGCCGCGGGGCTTCTGCGGCAGGCCCGGAAAGCACGCGAGGATCGCGCCGCCGATCTCGGTCCCGCCGCAATAGTGGATGATCGGGCAGCGCTGCCTTCCGACATCGTGAAAGAGCCAGTGCCACGCGGCGTCAGTCCACGACTGCCCGGTCGATCCGAAGAGGCGCAGCCGGTCCAGCGCGCCGGGTGCCGGCAGGCCGTCGACTCCCGCCGCCATCAGCAGGCGCCCGGCCCCCGGCGACATCCCGAGATGTGTGACGCGGTGACGCGCCGCGAGTTGCCAGATGCGCCGGGCGGATGGAAAGTCCGGCACGCCTTCGAACAGCACGACCGTCGCGCCGCGCAACAAGCCGCCGAACAGCAGCCACGGACCGAGCATGCGGCCCATGTCGGCGAGCCACATCAGGCGGTCGCCCGGTTGCACGTCGAAGGTCATCAACATGTCCTGGGCGGCCTTCAGCGGGAAGCCGGCGTGCGTATGGACGACGCCTCTCGGCCCATCGTTCGCGGTCGACGTGTACAGCAGCATCAATGGTGTGTCGGCGTCGAACACCGCCGGGCCGGCCTGCGGCCGGCTTTGCGCGACGAGGATGCGGTAGTCCCGTTCGCGCCAGCTCGCGAGGATCGGCTCCGGCGGCGCGACGGCACCGAGGCGCGGCACGACGACGAGGCAGGCGACTTCCGCGCATTGGGCCGCGGCGGCGCGTGCTTTCGCGAGCATGTCGACGGGCGTGCCGCGCCGCAGGCAACCATCGGCGCAGACGACCCACTTCGCGCCGCTGTCGGCGAGGCGGCTCGCGAGCACGTCGGCGCCGTAGCCCGACGAGAGCGGCACCGCGATCGCGCCGAGCCGCGCGGCCGCGAGCAGCGCGACCGCGGCCTCGGGCAGCGCCGGCAGGTAGATCGCGACGCGCTCGCCGGTCACGACGCCGAGCTCGGCGAGCCCGGCCGCGAGGCGCCGCGCTTCATCGTCCAGCTGCGCGCAGGACAGTTCGGCAGTCGCGCCGTCGTCGCCTTCCCACGCCAGCACGACGCGCTCCGGGTCCTCCCGCGCGATGCGACCGACGAGATGTTCGTAGAGGTCGAGTTTCCCGCCGACGAACCAACGCGGCGCCGCCGGGCCATTCGACATATCGAGAACCGCACGGTAGCGCGTCGCCCAGCGCAGTCCCAGCGCGTCCTCGACTTCGGCCCAGAATCGGGTCGGTTCCTCCGCCGCGACCGCGTGCAGTTCGGCGAGGTCGACGTAGCCGTAATTGCGCAGGAAACCGGCGAGCGCCGTGTCCTCGAAGCGGATGCCGCTCGCGCAGCAGGTTGCCATGCTTGTCCCCTTGTCCCCGTCACGAGCGGCGGCGCGGGTTTGCGGTCCGGGCTCGTCGTCGACTCATGTCGCGAGCGCCGCAACTGCTTCATCACGCGTGTAGAACTCGCCGCATCGCAGGAAGCCGGAGACGAGCGAGCCCTTGGTCGCGGCGACCCGCCCGCGGCCGTCGCGCGCGACGACGACTTCGTCAGGCAGCCCGTCGAGAAGGTGGCAGGGTGCCGGGCGGCCATCGGCGAAGCGGGAGCGGTAGATCCGGTGCGTCTCGTTGTCGAGGAACGCCGGTTCGAAACCGCTGCCGCGATTTTCTTCCGAGCGCCCGCCGGTGCCTTCGAAGATGCGGTTCTCGCGCCGCAATTCGGTCTCGGTCAGCAGCATCGTCATGACCGCCCCTCCCCTGTCAGCCCAGCACCGCTTCGCCGACGTCGATCGGCGCGCCGGTGCGGGCGACGATCGCGTCGATGCTCTCGCCGTCGGCGACCTCGAGCAGCCGCAGCCCGTCGCGCGTCACGTCGAGTACGCACAGGTCGGTGATGATCCGGCTGACGACGCCGACGCCGGTCAGCGGCAAGTCGCAGCGGCGCAGGATCTTCGGCTCGCCGCTCTTGCTGCAGTGCTCCATCATCACGATCACGCGGCGCACCCCTGCAACGAGATCCATCGCGCCGCCCATCCCTTTGACGAGCTTGCCCGGGATCATCCAGTTCGCGAGATCCCCGCGCTCGCTGACCTGCATTGCCCCGAGGATCGCGAGGTCGATGTGGCCGCCGCGGATCATCGCGAACGAGTCCGCGCTGCTGAAGATGCTGCTGCCGGCGAGCGTCGTCACCGTCTGCTTGCCGGCGTTGATGAGGTCGGCGTCGACCTCGGCTTCGGTCGGAAACGGCCCGATGCCGAGCAGGCCGTTTTCGGACTGCAACCAGACGTCCATGCCGGGCGGAATGTGGTTCGCTACCAGCGTCGGCATGCCGATGCCGAGGTTCACGTAGTAGCCGTCGCGCAGCTCCCGGGCGGCGCGGCGCGCCATGTCATTGCGGGTCCAGGCCATGATCACGCCTCCCTCACGGTGCGTTGTTCGATGTGTTTCGTCGGCGCCGGATTGACGACGATGCGCTGCACGAAGACGCCCGGCGTATGGATGTGGTCGGGGTCGAGGTCGCCGGTCTCGACGAGCTCCTCGACCTCGGCCACCGTCACCCGTCCCGCGGTGGCGACGACGGGATTGAAGTTGCGCGCCGTCTTGCGATAGACGAGGTTGCCGGCGCGATCCGCCTTCCAGGCCTTGACGAGCGCGACGTCGGCGGTCAGCGAGCGTTCGAGCAGGTAGCGCGCGCCGTCGATCTCGCGCTCTTCCTTCCCTTCCGCGACGAGGGTGCCCACGCCGGTGCGGGTGTAGAACGCCGGGATGCCGGCGCCGCCCGCGCGCAGCTTCTCGGCGAGCGTCCCCTGCGGCGTCAGCTCGACTTCGAGCTCGCCGGCGAGCAGCTGGCGCTCGAACTCAGCGTTCTCGCCGACGTACGACGACACCATCTTGCGCACCTGCCGCGACTCGAGCAGCAGGCCGAGCCCGACGCCATCGACGCCCGCGTTGTTGCTGATCACGGTGAGGTTCGCGACCTTCGAGTCGCGTAGGCCGTGGATCAGCATTTCGGGGATGCCGCACAGGCCGAAGCCCCCGACCGCAACTGTCTGCCCGTCCTCGACGACGTCGGCCAGCGCGGAACCGACATCCGGATATACCTTGCTCATAGCGTTTTCATCCTCTCTCGATAAGTCGATCGCAAACCGGGCAGCGGTGCCGCCGTATGGCCGCGGATGCGGGTCGAAGCGACTCCAACCGGTATGCATCTTCAGCAACGTCCGTGCCGATCCCCTGAATTTCGATCCATGTCATTGTTTCGACGCAATTTTCGCTCGCCGCGGGGGCAGATCGGGAAGCCGTCTTGACCGGGAAACGGACAACGACGTGGGACGGCGTCCGGAATTCGAACGCCCCCCCGCACCGGCGCTACGCGGTCACCCGCAGCGCCCGCACTTCATCGATCGCGCCGGGATTCTCGACCGACGACAGGTCGCCGGCGCTCGTGCCGAGGTAGGCGCTGCGCATCAGTCGGCGCACCGTCTTGCCGTTGCGCGTCTTCGGGATCGCCTGGACGAGATGGATGCGCGAAGGGCGCAGCGGCTTGCCGAGGTGGCGTCCGACGTGGTCGACGAGCTCCGCTTCCCAGTCCTCCCACGGCCGCTGCACGAGCTTGCGGCGGTCGGCGACGGTCACGAAGCAGACGACCGTCTCGCCCTTCAACTCGTCCGGCACGCCGATCGCGACGGCCTCGGTTACGAGCGGGTGCGACACCAGTGCGGATTCGAAATCGGCGGGGCCGACGCGCTTGCCGGCGATCTTGATCGTGTCGTCGCTGCGGCCGTGGACGAACCAGTAGCCGTCCGCGTCGACGCGCGCCCAGTCGCCGTGCACCCACACGTCCGGCCACACCGACCAGTACGCGTCGCGGTAACGCTCGGCGTCGCGCCAGAAGCCGCTCGTCATGCCGGGCCACGGCCGGCGGATCGTCAGCTCGCCGACGCTCTCGCGTACCGGCTGGCCGTCGGCGTCGCGCACGTCGACCGCCATACCGGGAATCGGACCGTCGAATGCGCCGGGCTTCTGCGGGCGACCCGGAAAGCACGCGAGGATGCCGCCGCCGATCTCGGTGCCGCCCGAATAGTTGATGATCGGGCGGCGCGAAGCCCCGACCGCTTCGAACAGCCACAGCCATGGCGCCTCGTTCCACGCCTCACCGGTCGAGCCGAACACGCGCAGCGCATCGAGCGCGCCGGGCGGGGGCAGGCTCCGTTCGGCCGCCATCAGCAGCCGCACGAGCGTCGGCGACAGGCCGAAATGCGTGACGCGGTGACGCTCGATCACCTGCCACAGCCGGCCGGCATCGGGGTAATCGGGTGTGCCCTCGTAGAGCACGATCGTCGCGCCATGCATCAGGCCGCCGTACACCATCCACGGCCCCATCAGCCAGCCCATGTCGGTGACCCACATCAGCGTGTCGTCGGCGTGCAGGTCGAATGCCATCAGCAGATCCTGCGCCGCCTTCACCGGGAAACCGGCGTGGGTGTGGACGACGCCTTTCGGCTTGCCGGTCGTGCCCGACGTGTAGATCAGCATCAGCGTCTGGTCGGCGGGAAACGCCGCGGGCGCGGAGTCGGGGCAGGATTCGAGCAGCGTGCGGTAATCGACCTCGGCAAACGATGCGTCGCGGTCGAGCGCGTTCGATGCCCCCCCTTCGCCTGCGCAGAGTCCGAGCCGGTCGACGACGACGAGATGGCGCATCGAGGCGCAGGCGCGCGCCGCCGTCCTCGCGTCCGCGAGCATCGGCACCACCTTGCCGCGACGGAAGTAGCCGTTCGCGCACACGAGCACCGACGCCTCGCAGTCGGCGACCCGCTGCGCGACCGAGTCGGCGCCGTAGCCGGAGAAGAACGGGATGAAGATCGCGCCGATACGGGTCGCCGCGAGCATGAGGGTCGCAGCCTCGGGGATCATCGGCAGGTAGAGCGCGATCCGGTCGCCTTCGCCGACGCCGAGCGCGCGCAACCCCGCCGCAACGCGGGCGACCTCGTCGGCGAGCGCCGCGTAGCTGATCGTGCGCGACTCGCCGCCGTCACCTTCCCAGCGGATCGCGATCTTGTCCGGCGTTGCGCGCGCGTGTTTGCCGACGAGGTTGTCGACGAGGTCGAGCCGGCCGTCGACGAACCATTTCGGCCACATCACGCCGCCGGCGAAGTCGAGCGTGCGGCGGTACGGCGTCGCCCAGTCCAGCCCGATCGACTCGACGACCGCATCCCAGAAGCGCTGCGGCACGTACGCCGCCTGCAGCTGCAGATCCTCGAGGTCGCGGTAGCCGTAGCGCGCGATGAACCGCGCGAGCCGCGTGTTGTTCCAGTCATAACCGATGGGGACATGCATCGTCATGTCGTGCCTCCCTGCGTTGTCTCGAACGGAATCGACGCGCCGCTCCCTTCCCCGCGGACAAAAAAAGCCGCCCCCGAAACGGCAGCGGGGGCGGTCGAAATGGCCGAGAGCGGAGGTCACGGCACGGAAAGGTTTGCAGCGGTCAGCGGCCGGCGCCGGTCGCGACTTCCTCGAGGATGTTCAGCGACACGTCGGTCTCCTTCACCCCCTTCGGGTTGGATTTCATGTTGGAAGACCAGTTGGTGGCGTGGCCGCGCTTGACGTCGATGATGTGGCCGATGACCGGCATCACGGCCTTGTAGCCGTCGTCGCCGACGTCGGGCCGGTTCTGGAAGATGAACATCTTCCAGAACTCGCCCTTGCGGTCGAGCGCGTAGCCGAGGTACGGGCGGGGGAAGTCGACCTCGATGTACGCGACCTTCTTGCTGTACGGATGTTCCGGCGGCGGCGTGCCCTCGACGACGTATACTTCGCGCGGCTCCCAGCCGACGTCCTTCGCCGGGTTCGAATATGGCGGCTCGGCCATGTTGATCCGCGGGAAGCGCTTCTGCGGGTCGGTCCAGGGCTGCGAGGTGTCGACGCTCATCTCGGGGCTGTGCGCGATCGCCAGCACCCAGCGCTTTTCGATCAGCTTGTTCTCGACGTATTTCGTCGGCCACGCATCCCAGATGTCCCAGTCGTCGTAGAGCTGGTCGGTGCCGCCGATCGGGTCCATCCACGCGCCGCCAGACAGGCGCCGCGTGCGCCGCACCGACTTCAGGTACGCGTACGAGTCGTCCGGCTTCTTCGAGTCGGCCTGGTTGTAGCGCTGAGAGAACGTGCCGAGGCCGCGGATGTCCTGCGGGTAGTGCGCGACGAAGTAGGTCTTCTGCGACACGTCGCCGTCGCCGACCGAAACCGGGCCGCCGTCGAGCCGCCCTTCCATGTAGTAGCGGCGCGACTGGAACGCCTGGACCCGCTCGTAGCCCTTCTTCGCGTCGAGGAACACCCACGCGATGTCGCGCAGGTCCATCGTTGCGCCGTAGGTCGCCGCGCGCAGGTTCCAGATCACCTTGTCGCCGGCGTGCGGGTCGTCGAGCTTGATCGTCTCGGGCGGGAACGGCATCCCCGCCTTCCAGCCGCTGATCGTGCGGTCGGCCGGGTTGAACTTGACGTCCTTCGCCCCGTTCTTCGTCGCCTCGACGTATTTCGGGTCCATCTCGATCTTCTTCGAGTGCGCGAGCTTGATCGTCAGGTTGTGGTTCTTGATCATCCATTCGAGCTTTTCGGGGACCATGCTGGCGATGGTCTTGTCCTCGAAGGTGTCGTTCTTGATCGACTCGTAGTTGTCCTTGTCGATGACGAAGCCGGCTTCGAGCGCCTTCGCGTGCGCGCCTTGCGCGGAAAGCGCCAGCAACAGGCCGAGCGCGCCCGCGAGCGCGGTCCGCCGCACCGGAGCATCGGCGGTGAATTTCAAGTGCTTGTGCATCGTGGTCTCCTCCTTTTTTAGAACTGCCGGGTCAAGCGGAAAACGAGCTGGCTCGCGTTGTCGAAGTAGCCGAAGATCTGTGACGCCTCGTCGCTGAACTGCGTCTTGTTGGATTTGTTGCCGCCCCAGAAGATGTCCGCCTCGATCCTCGCGAGCCATTGGTCGGACAGCGTCAGCGACAGGCTGGGGATCGCGAAACCGCCGCCATGCGTCAGGTCGACGCCGATCGCGAAGCCCGGGTTGATCGTGTCGTTGGCGTAGTTCAGCGTCGTGAACGCGGTCAGGATCGTGTTGTGCTCGGTCAGCTCGGTGCCGTACGCGAAGAGGCGCACGAGGTCGTCGTCGCGGTCGAAGCCGAGCACCTGCGTGTTGAACAGCTGGATCGACGAGAACGACGGGCGCGACGTGCCGAACAGGCCCTGGAGGTCGAGGTCCTTGTCGATGCGCAGCATCGTCGTCAGCGTGTTCTTCTTCTTCACGCCGCCGAGGCCGATGCCGACGTTGCCCGGGACGTTCGGCGCGAGGAAGGCGCCGGTGCCGACGTTGAACGGCTGGTCCTTCGTGTACGCCATCTCGGCACTGAGCACCGCGTCGAGCGCGGCGCTGTAGCCGCTCACCGTTGCGCCGAGCACGTCGATCTTGGGGTGGATCAGATCGAACACGGCGCCGCTCGGCGCCTTCTTGTACGGCTTGAAGGCCGAGTTCGCGACCGGGTCCGCCGAGAACGACGTGAGGTACGCGAGCGAGTAGCTCAGGCCGAACGCTTCACCTGACCAGCGCACGCCGCCAGTGACATCGTCGCGGTCCCCGTCGGGGTGATCACAGTCCTTGTCGGTGACCGCGCTGAGGTCGAAGCCGCGATACGGCTGGAAGAACCATCGCCCGCCACGGATATCGTACGTATTGCCGATGTCCTCGCAGCGGTCGACGCCGGGCCGCACATACGCGGCGAGCATGCCATCCGCTTCGGGGATGCGGATCTTCGTCGAGATCAGCGTCAGCGGCTTGCGCCATTCCTCGTTCTCGCCCTCGAAGAACAGGTGCCATGACAGGTCGTAGCCGTGCACCAGGTCCATCGCGTGGAAGAAGTCCGACTCGCCCCACACCAGCTGCTGCTTGCCGACTTTCACCGTCACGCGCTCGCCGAACGGCATTTCGGCCCAGAACTCGCGCAGCTCGTTGTTGTTGTAGTTGTCGGTGATGCTGCTGCTGTGGCCGCCGACCGCAGTGCCGTTCGTCGTGCGCAGCCGCTCCAGGTCGTTGAGGTAGCTCGTCTTGTGCTCGCGGTCCGCGCGGCCGATCGCCTTCCATTTCACCGGGCCGGTTTTCGCGTCGGCGTCGAGCAGCAGCGAGCCGCGCACCATCGACAGCTTGCCCTTGCTGTCCTTGTCGATCGCATCCAGCTCCGGCTGGTTCTGCAGGTTCACCGACACCCAGCCGCGCGCGTAGCCCGACAGGTTGAAGCTGAAGTCGTCAGCGGCCCACGAGCTGCTTTCGCCGTTCGCGCCTCGGGCCGGCCCCCACCCGGCACCGGCGAGCGCGGCCACTACCGCGATCGAGGCCGCCTTCCTTTTCGTTGCTCCCTTGCTCCTCATCTCCTCGCTCCTCGTGTTTTTCATTGCGTTGAAGTCTTTCTGGCGGGCGAGGCGCCAGTCGCCGCGGCGCCTCGCCCGGAGGGCTCACGCGAGCGCCGGCTCCGCCTGCGGGATCGGACGCCGCTTGCTGCCGACGATGAATTCGGGCCGGAACACATAGACGAGCGCGGGCATGATGAAGAGCGCGCTGAACGCCGAGATGAACAGCCACAGCGCGATCAGCACGCCCATGTCGGCCTGCAGACGCAGCGACGAGAAGTGCCACAGCACGACGCTGGTGATCAGCGTCATTGCGGTGATCAGCACGCCCTTGCCCGGCCCCATCAGCGCATTGACGATCGCGCGCTCGACGTTGTGCGAGCGGTGCAGGTTCTCGCGGATGCCATCGACGATGTAGAACGTGTAATCGACGCCGAGACCGATGCCGAGCGCGACGACCGGCAGCGTGTTGATGTTCATGCCGATGCCCTGCCAGGCCATGTAGCTGAACGTGATGGTGTTGGAGAGCAGCACCGGGATCATGAAGAACACCCCGGCGACCGTTGAGCGGTAGGTGACCGTGCAGCACACGACCAGCACCAGCAGCGCGAGCGCGATGGCCTCGATCTGGCCGGCGAGGATCACCTCGTTGACCGCCGCGAGCACGCCGACGAGACCGCCCGCGAGCAGGTACTGGGCGTCCTTGATCGGATGCTGCTCGACGTAGTCGCGCACGCGGGCGACCGCGGTGCGGATCGTCTCGCCCTGGTGGTCGCGGAAGAACAGCGTCACCGCGCCGTTCTTCGCGTCGGCGTCGGCGTAGCGGTCCATGTCACCCGGGTCCGAGCCGGAGACGAACATGTACATCAGCTCGCCGTTCTCGTCGGCGCTCTGCCCGAGCTCCTGGTACATCGGGTTGCCTTCGCGCAGCACGCGCTTGACCTGCGGCAGGATGTCCGCGAGCGAGATGCTGCCGCCGACTTCCGGCTGGGCCTCCATGTACTTCTGGAAGCGCGTCATGCTCGACAGCACTTCGGGCTCGCGCAGCGCGCCGGGCTTCTCGCCGGCGACGACGACGAACATCCGGTCCGAGCCCTGGAACTGGCGGTTGATCTCGGCCGCGTCGCGGTTGTAGCTCGAGTCAGGCCACAGGATCGGCGAGCCCGGGTTCGCGTCGCCGACCTTGAGGTTGAACGCGTAGAGGCCGGAGACGACGAACACCGCCGCGGCCATTCCGAGCACCGCGTAGCGCCAGCGAGTCGTGACGATCGCCGAGCACACGCCGAGGATGCGCATCAGCACCGGGTGGATGTTGACCGGATGGATGTAGCGCCGGCGCACGCCGAACCACGACAGCATCACCGGCGTCAGGATCAGCGCGCTGACGAAGATCGTCAGCACCCACACCGTGCCGATGAACGAGATCTTCTGCAGCAGCGGGATCGGCGTCAGCGCGACCACGAGCACACAGCCGGCGTCGGCGACGATCGCGAGCATGCTCGGTTTGAACAGGTTGCGCGCACTGGCGCGCGCCGCGGCTGCCGCGCTCGGCGTGCCTTGCGCCGCCTCGTCGTCGAAGCGCGCGATCAACTGCACCGAGTTCGAGATCGCCTGTGCGGTGATCAGGAACGCGACGACGACGACCAGCGGGTCGAGGTGGAAGCCCATCAGCCGCGCCGCGCCGAGCGCCCACACCGCGCTGACGAGACCGGCGAGCAGCGGCAGGATCGTACCGTGCCAGGTGCGCGTGATCAGGCACAGCAGCACGACCAGCGCCGCGACCGCGAAGAAGAAGATCGTCAGCGTCTCGTGCAGGTAGTGGTTCACCCAGCCGTACAGCACCGGCTCGCCGACGATGCGCACCTGCACGCCGTCGCCGCTCGCCTCCTCGACCAGCGCCATCAGCTGGTTGAACGCGCGCGTGTAGTCCATGTTGCTGTCGCTGAAGTCCAGCGTGACCAGCGTCGCCTTCAGGTCGGTCGACACGTACGGCCCATAGACCAGCGGGTTGTCGAGCACCGACGCCTTCAGCGCGGCGAGCTCGGCGTCGGTGCGCGGCAGCTCGGGCCACATCAGCGGCCGCGATTCGACGCCCTCGGTCGAGGCGCGCACCTCCTTGATCTTCTTCGATGCGAGCGAAATGATCTGGTAGGTGTCGACGCCTTCGACCTGCTGCAGGTCGACCGTCAGCTTCTGCACCTTGCCCAGCACGGTCGGGTTGAAGATGTCACCGTGCTCGGCCTCGAGCATGATGCTGACCATGTTCGAGCCGCCGAAGGTCTGCTTGAAGCGCTGGTTCACCTCGACGTAGGGGTGATTGCGCGGCAGCAGATCGCTGAAGATCGTCTTCACCTCGATCTGGCTCGCCTGGTAGCCCATTACCAGCGTCACCAGCGCGACCGCGGCGACGACCAGTGCGCGGAAGCGGATCAGGAAGGCAAAGGCGCTGTCGACCTTGCCGAATGTCGTGTTCTTCATTCTTGTCCCCTCACATCCGCTTGTGACCGGCGACGCTCAGCGCGCCATCGTCGAGGACCGCCAGGTTGCTGCCGGCGAGGAAGTAGCGCGTGCCCGAGCGCGCGAGCGCGGTGCGCCACGACACGTCCCCTTCGGCCACGCGACCGGGCTGCCACGGCGCGGTGTCGGCCTCCGCCGTCGCCATGACGCCCTTGTCGCCGACCGCGAGCCAGCGGTTCTCGTCCCAGATCACGGAGTACAGGTGCTCGCGGGTGAAGGCCGGAACCTGCTGCCATGTCGCGCCGCCGTCGGCCGTCGTCAGCAGGGTGCCCGCGAGGCCGACAGCGACGCCGTGCTCGGCGTCGCGGAACGCGACGCTCATCAGGCTCACCTCGTTCGGCGTCTCGACCGCCGCCCACGTCGTGCCGCCGTCCGTCGTCTTCATCAGCGCGCCGAACTCGCCGACGAGCCAGCCGGTGTTGCCGACGAAGGCGACGTCGTTCCAGGCGCGGTCTTTCTCGGGCAGCATCCGCGACCACGTCTCGCCCCGATCGGTCGAGCGCAGCAGCGCGCCGAATTCGCCCACCGCCCAAGCGGCGCCGTCGGCGATGCGGACGCGGAACAGCTTGTTCGGGTTGCCGGTCGCGGGGATTTCGGACTGCGTCCAGGTGCGGCCGGCGTCGCGGGTGACGATCACGACGCCGTCGTTGCCCACGGCCACGGCGGAGTCGGCGTCCCACGCCGCGATGCCCTGGAGATTGGCGCCGGTGTTGGTCTCCTGGCGCGACCAGGACTGGCCGCCGTCTTCGCTGCGGACGACCTTGCCGTCGGCGCCGACGGCCCATACCACGCTGCCGTTCGGTGCGGCGACCCCATAGAAGCTGTCGCGGCGCTCGATGGCCGGCGGCTCGACCTTCTGCACCACCGCCTCCGCCTTGACGAACAGGCCCGCGTAAAGGAGCCCACCGACAATTACCAGGGGTGCGGACGACGTTGCCACCGTCACGACGCCGCGCGCACCGCCTCCGTATTTCCTGAATCGACGCAACATCACTGTCTCCTTCACGCCCGGCCCAGGCGCGCCTGACTATTGTTTTTTGCGCGACAAGTCCCCTGCAGGGCAGCGGCCTCGCATCACGCAGTACGGAATTCGGGATGACTCGGGCCCGACGAGGGCCCGCCGGCGCTAGCGGAATGGCAGCGCCGGCGCCGCACCCGCCGGACCAGCGGTCCGGCGGGTGCGGATCAGGCCGCGCGTTCGGGCACCGGCAGGCCGACCCAGTCCTTGTAGAAGGCTTCGATGTCCGGCTCGAAGTCGTGAATCACCGGGTACCACGGCGTCGGCGCCTCGACGTCGTGCATCGTCCCGCAGGTCGGGCAGTAGTACTCGCGGTAGACCTGCCACTGGGTGTCGGCCGCCATCAGCTTCGGATACACCTCCGTCATCGCCTCTTCCGTGTCGCGCACGTAAATCGCCGCATGCAGCTTCCAGTTCTCCCGGTAGTCGCAGAACTCGTGGCCGCAGTCGCACTTGATGAGCCACTGCTTGGTCTTGGCCGACTGCACGATGTACATGTGCGGCCCCAGCGGCAGGACGATGCGATCCTTGAACGTCACCTTCTTCTGCAAGGCCTCGACGTATTGCTCGAAACGACTGTTGTCCTTGGGCATCGACAGCATGCGGAAGGTGGTTTCCCAGTCGAGCGAGCCCTCGACGAGGTGCGAAACCTGTTCATTCGTGTAGGAAGACATTTTTTGCTCCTTGATTCGACGTGTCGTTCGGGCGGGCTGTCACTCTTCGACCTGGACGACGGTCGTGACGTCCGGCATCAGCGAGAGATCCATGCGGTGCTTGGAGCCGTAGGTCGGCACCCCGAGCTCTTCCTCGCGCAGTTGCCACTCCGCCGGAAGGCTCCAGAAGTCCTTGAACTCCCTGGTGAACTTCTCGGACAGCGCAAAACTGGTGGCGAACATGTGCTGGACCTGCACCGACGCATGCTTGTTGAGGATGCGTTCGCGCTCTTCCTTCATCCATTCGCGGGTCGGCACCGCGCGGGCGAGGCGCTCCTTGCGGAGCTCGGCACGGCGTGCCTGGGTCTTGGCCGGATCGACCGTGAACACGCCCTTCCCATCCTGCGTGAAGACCGCGCCGTAGACCTTCTGCGCGTATTCCGGCAGCAGGAACTTCTGGTTCAGGTCGCTCTCGATGGCCTTCGGATCGCGATCGATCGGATCGCCGAAACCAGGGCCGCCGCGCAGGTAGTTCAGGTACAGGTCGTGGTTGTCGTAGCAGTCTTCGGTGGTCATGCACTGCTTGTCGCGCTTGACCACGGCCGTCGCGTCGATGTGCCGCTCGTAGTCGGGCGCGCTCGGGTCGAGGTCGCCCCCCAGCGGCAGCGAGTCGCCGACGGCGATGCGCTTGTCGAGACCGGTCTTGTGCGCTTCGAAGCGGTAACCGGTCGCCGACGGGTAGCCGCCCATCATTCCCCAGTCGCTGTTCATGTAGCCGTTGCCCATGAAGAACATCGTCCAGTCCTGGGCGTTCCACACCATGCGCAGCGTTTCGAAGCCGCAGCCGCCGCGGTACTTGCCGTAGCCGCCGGAGTTGGCCTTGACGTTGCGACCCAGATAAAGGAGCGGCTCGGCCATCTCCCAGATCTCGATGTCGCCCATGTCGCCTTCGGGGTTCCAGATCGCGGCGGCATGGTTCAGGCCGTCCTTCACGGCGCAGGCGCCCGTGCCGCAGGAGCTCGCCTCGAAGCTGTTCACCGCGTGGATCTCGCCGTCCTGGTTGATGCCGCCGCCCTGCAGCCAGTTGGACGTGTTGGCGTTGCCGGCATTGACCTCCTCGAGGTAGCCGCGGCTGAAGTAGGACTGGCTCAAACCGCGCCACAGCGCCGCCCAGCCGGAGACCAGGAAGTGCCAGGCGTAGGCGTGACCGGTGCGGCGGTCGTCCGGGTTGCACCAGGTCCCCTTAGGCAGCTTGAACTCGGTCGCGTAGTACGCGCCGTCATTGATGCGCTGGGTCGGGACGAGGGTCTGGCACATCATCACCCAGATGCCGGACGTGAAGGCGACCTGGTGGGCGTTGAAGGTATGCCAGCCCCAGCGGCTCGCGCCCTCGAAGTCGAGCCGCCATTTCCCGTCCGGCTTGATCGTCATCTCGCACGGCGAGTGCATGATCGAGTCGAGCTTCGCGAAGGCGTTCGACACCTGCACGTCGTCGTGCTTGTACGGCACGTCGACGAAGGACACCTTGCGGTACTTGCCCGGCAGGGTCATCGCCTTGATGCGGTTCATCAGCCCGCGGCGGCCTTCCTCGATGACCTCGGAGGCGAACTTCTCGTAGGCGTCGATGCCGTCGGCACGGATCACGTCCTCCACCAGCTCGCGGATCATGTGGCAGCCGGCGATGCGGGTTTTCTCGTCGAGGATCCAGTACTTCGGTGTGCGCACCGAGCGCTGCGACTCGTGCAGCCAGTCGCGCAGCGGCTCGTCGTTCACGCCGGTCTTGCGGCAGGTGATCATGTAGCCGTCGCCGAAACGCTGGGTCTGGCCGGTGGACATCGAGCCCGGCGTCACCGCGCCGGTGTCGATGACGTGCGTGACGCCGCCGACCCAGCCGATCAGCCGGCCTTCCCAGAAGATCGGCACGATCGTCGCGATGTCGCAGGGGTGCACGTTGCCGATCGCGCAGTCGTTAGTCGTGAACATGTCGCCGGGATTGATGCCGGGGTTGCCTTCCCAATTGTTCTCGATCATGTACTTGATCGCCGCGCCCATCGTGCCGACGTGGATGATGATGCCGGTCGAAGTCAGCACGCAGTCGCCCGCGGCGTTGTACAGCGTGAAGCACAGCTCGCCTTCCTGCTCCACGATCGGGCTCGCGGCGATCTTCTTCGCCGTTTCGCGGGCATGTACGAGGCCGCCGCGCAGCTTCGAGAACAGCTTCTCGTAGCCGATCGGGTCACTGTCGCGGAACTCCAGCTTTTCCAGGCCGTTGTAGTAGCCGGTCGCCTTGGTGCGCTCGATGATTTCGTCGCGGAACTGCTTGAGCGTCTGGCCGTTTTTCAGAAGATCGGCGAAGCCGACTTCCTTGTTCGTCATCATGTTCATGGTCGTCTCTCCTCACTATTGATTGGCCCCCAAGACACCTCCGGTATCGGCCCCCCGAAGGGGCACCGGTCGCCTTGGGGCGGCCCGGCGGCTACCGGGCTTCTTTGAGATGGAACAGGCGGTGCTTGTCGATCGTGGTTTCGAAGCCGTCGGGCACGACGAAGGTCGTCGCATCGGATTCGATGATCGCGGGGCCGACGATGTGGTTGCCGGCCTTGATGGACTCCATCTTCCACAGCGCAGCCTCGACCCACTTCTTGTGGCGGTAGAACGGGCGGGTGCCGAGGTAGGCTTCCTTCGGCGGCGTCGGGCCGCAGTCCGGGTCTTCCGGCAGCACCGGCTTCTGCGTCACCACCATGCCGCGGAGGATCGCGCCGGTGATCGAGAAGCCCAGCTCCGGCGAGCGCGCCGAATGGGCATAGACGCGGCCATAGGTGTTCTCGAACGCCTCGATGATCTGGTCCCAGTCGGCGGCGGTCGCCGCGGTCGACACCGGCGAGACGATCTCAAGGTCGTTCAGCTGACCCATGTACTGCATCTTGTAGCCGGGGATGAGCAGCACGTCTTCGGCCTGGTAGCCATTGATCACGAACTCGTCGATGACCTTCACCGCCAGTTCGCTCCAGGCTTCCTGCAGGCTCGCGCAAGCCGCGGCCTTCTCGGCGTCACTGGCGAGCTGGGCCACGCCCAGATCCACCGACTTGTCGTAGCGATACTCGAAGTCGGCGCAGGCGCAGCCGAAAGCCGAGAAGCCGGCCGCCCACGCGGGCACGACCACATCCTTGAAACCCACGCCCTCGGTGTAGCCGTAGGTATGCACCGGACCGGCACCGCCGTAGGAGAAGCAGGTGAACTCCGCCGGGTTGTAGCCCTTCGCGCTGATGTTCGCGCGCAGGTACTCGGACAGGGTCAGGTCCAGCAGCTCGATCACGCCTGCGGCCGCATCCTCGACCGACAGCCCCAGCGGATCGGCGATCTGCGCCTTGATGTGGTCGCGCGCGCGCTGCACATCGAGCTTGATCGCGCCGCCGAGGAAGTTGTCGGGGTTCAGATAGCCGAGCACGACGTGGCAGTCGGACACCGACACCGTATCCAGCCCGCTTTCGGGCCAGCAGGTGCCGACGCGGTAGCCGGCGCTGTCGGGTCCGAGCTTGATCGACTTGCTGTACGGGTCCAGACGCACGAAGCTCCCGGCGCCGGCACCGACCGAGTCCATCGCCACGAGCGGCAGCGACAGCACCAGACGAGCCATGTCGGGGTCTGACTTGATCGCGAAATTGCCCTTCGTGATCAGCGCGACGTCGAACGACGTGCCGCCGATGTCCGAGCACGCGATGTTCTCGTCGCCGAGGTACTCGCCGAGCAGCTTCGAGCCGATGACGCCGCCGATCGGGCCGGAGACGATGGTGCGCGCGAGCTCCTTCGCCTTCCAGCTGATCGTGCCGCCATGCGTCGCCATCACGCGCAGGTCGAACTTCGCGCCGTGTTTCTTGAAGCGGTCGCTGACCTTCTTCAGCGTCTGGCGCGACGGTTCGGCGCCGTAGGCTTCGAGGATCGTCGTATTCATCCGGTGGCTTTCCTTGCGCGACGGGTAGTAATCCACCGACGCGAAGACCGGGATGTCGACCTTGAGCTGCGCGAGCTCGTCCCTGACGATGTCGCGGGCGCGCTGCTCGCTGCTTTCATTCTTGTGAGACTGCAGCAGGCAAATGACGATCGCCTGCGAGCCGGCCTCGACGAGTTCCCGCGTCGCCTGACGCACTTCGTTCTCGCGCAGCGGGATCACCACCTTGCCTTGCACGTCGGTGCGCTCGGTCACGCCGCGGGTGCGGGACACCGGCACGAGCGGCTCGTCATAGCGGTGCGTGTTGAGGTGGATGCGGTCCTCGAGCGCGTAGCCGAGATAGCTCTGTAGCGCGCGGCCCATCGAGTGGATCTGCTCGAAACCGCGGTTGCAGATCAGGCCGACGTTGAGACCCTTGCGCATCAGGATGCGGTTCAGCATCGCGGTGCCCGAATACACGCAGGTCACGAGCTCCGGGTACACCTCGTCGACGTCGCGGCCCCAGTGCGCGAGCGCGTCCTGCGAGGAGTTGTAGATCGCGAGCGACTCGTCGGCGGGATTGCTCTGCGCCTTGCCGACGACGAAGCGCCCGTCTTCGCGGACGAAGAATGTATCGGTCATCGTGCCGCCGGCATCGATGCCCATCACCTGTACCTGTGATGCCTGTAGGACTTCCATGGTTATCTCCATCTCCTCTTGATTAGCGAGTCGCCGTTTGCCGGCCCCCGCATGT